>NZ_JACJFQ010000019.1:0-112258 GCF_014164835.1 Serratia sp. OS31
TGAGGTAGTGGAGGACAACCTTGCGGATGAATTCTGTTGTGTACTTTTTTCTGCCCATTTAAGCGTAAAACCCCTACTTGTTGGGTGTCCAACTTTCGGGGTTCACTTCATCCGGGCGGTTTTTTTATGTCTGGAGAAAACACATGACCAGTAAGTTTGAAAAAACGCAGGGAACGAAAGTATCTGTCTCGTCTGCGGAAGCAATTTCGGTAGATGATCCAAGCATCACCTGGCTTGACGCCCAATGCGCCACCAAGGAAATCACCTACACCGCTGGGCAAAAAGCCGATATCGACGTAACCACCCTGTGTTCGGAAGAGCAGGAAAATACCAACGGCCTGCCGTCTCCGGGTGAGATGACCATTAACCGTAACTGGGTGGGTGATGAAGAGGCGCAGGAATCACTGCTGACCGCCTACGAAACTGACGAAAAACGCGCAATCAAAGTCGTTTTCCCCTCTGGAAACGGTTTTATCTACCTGGCTGAAGTCCGTCAAAACAGTTGGTCTGCAGCGACCTCCGGTGTGGTTTCGGCCTCGTACACGCTGCGCCTCAAGGGTAAACCGAAGCGTATCAAGGCATCTGATAACGTGCCGGTGACCGGGGTAACGCTCACGCCGACCAGCGGCAATCTTGCAGTGGGCGGCACCACGACCTTTGCCGTAAACATTGCGCCGGCCAATGCCACGAATAAGGGCTTTACCCTGATCTCATCCGTTCCGGCACGCGCCACCGCAGCCGCCAACGGCCTGAACGTGACTGTCACGGCGCCGAATGGTTCCTCCACTGCTGGCGCAGCAAACATCACAGTTAAAACCAGCGACGGCGACTTTACCGCAACGTTTGCGGCGACCGTAACCGCTTAATCGGAGACCAGTAAAACATGGCCGTTAAAAAGAAATTTAACCTCAAGGCGCTGGTTTCAGCGCCGCAATCTGGGTTCCGTACCAAAACCGTTCAGGTTGAGGAGTGGGAAGGGGCAAAAGTTGTATTGCGCGAGCCTTCTCCGGAAGGCTGGGGCCGGTGGCGGGAGATCATGACCCCACCTGAACCGGAAGAGGGTGAACAGCCTGTAAAACTGTCCATCTCGCAGGAAACGCAGCGAAATATCCGTGCCGACGCGGTGATGTTCATTGACGTGTTACTGGATGAAGATCGGCACCCTGTTTTCGCATTGAGTGAGCTGGAAGACGTGACCGCGTTTTATGGCCCGGTGCATGCCCGCTTGCTTAAGCAGGCCATGAATCTGGCCACCACACCCGAGGAAGCTGAAAAAAAGTCCGAGAGCCAGACACCCAATTCATGATGAAACTTGCGCTTCGCCTGGGGAAAACCCTGGGTGAACTCCAGCAATCGATCAGCATGAGTGAGCTGCGCCTGTGGGCTGCCTATGACCGGATAAGCCCGATCGGGGATGAGCGCGGAGATTTCCTTGCTGCTCAGTTGGTTGCAGCCTTCCATAACGCGCGGCGTGACCCGAAAAGTCAGCCTGTTGACCTCAACGACATGGTGATTAAGTGGGGCGCCAGCGGCGATGGACCGGAGGAGAGTTTGACCGGTTTGGAGTCCTGGCTCGATGAAATGGCTGGATAACCCGCTTAGGCGGGTTTTTTTATGGGTGAAATATGGCTTCTTTGCGCGAACTAATTATCAAAATTTCGGCGAATTCCAGCTCGTTTCAGACTGAAATTTCCCGCGCATCACGCATGGGAGCCGATTACTACAAAACGATGGAGCAGGGGAACCGCAGGGCCGAATACGCTACCCGACAAAGCCAGCGTGCGCTGGCCGATCTCAACGGGCAGCTGGCCACCGTGCGGCAAACTGCTATGGGTATGGCGGGTGTATTCGCCGGCGCTTTTGCTACTGGTCATCTGATTAACCTGGCCGATCAATGGAACCAGGTTAACGCCCGCCTGAAACAGGCTTCACAATCGTCCGATGACTTTTCCAAAAGCCAGCAAACCCTGATGGCAATTAGTCAGCGTACCGGCACAGCATTTGGGGATAACGCCAGCCTGTTTGCCCGATCTGCGGCTTCGATGCGTGAATTTGGTTACGCGTCGGACGATGTGCTGAAGGTGACCGAGGCTATTTCTACGGGGCTAAAGCTATCGGGAGCTGGAACCCAAGAGGCCAGCTCCGTAATTACGCAATTCAGCCAGGCGTTGGCGCAGGGGGTATTGCGCGGCGAGGAGTTTAACTCGGTCAATGAAAACGGTGACCGCGTGATCCGTGCATTGGCAACGGGTATGGGCGTTGCCCGCAAAGATTTGAAGGCGATGGCCGATCAGGGGCTATTGTCCATTGATAAAGTGGTTCCTGCATTGCTCAGCCAACTTGGCACGTTGCAAAGTGAATTTTCGGCGATGCCGAGCACGGTCAGCGGATCTATCACCAAAGTAGAAAATGCCTTCCAGCAATGGGTGGGTGGTGTTAATGAAACCAGCGGTGTTACAGCCGCTCTTTCAAGCACCCTCGATGGCCTGGCTGGCAATATTGATGATGTGGCAACCGCGCTGGGCGTTCTGGTTTCTATTGGCGCCATGCGTTACTTCGGCGGGTTAGTCACCAGTATGGGGACAGCAACAGCCGGCATGATGTCCGCCTACCGTGCAGAGGTTGCCGTTGCTGCTGCCCAGGTTGAAGGCACTAAAACGGCAACGGCGGCGGCCCGCGCAACGCTTTACCGTGCGCAGCAGGCGAAAGCTGCTGCTGTGGGGATTGAGCAACAGATTGTGGCCGAGAGGCAACTGGCAGTGGCTCAAAGCCAGTTATCGGCGAGTGTTGGCGCCCGCAGCGCGGCCCAGACTCGGCTTAACTCGGTAACGTCGCTGGGTGCTCGCCTTGGCGGCAGTCTGTTAAGTGTTGTGGGTGGGATACCCGGTATTGTGCTCGGTGTTGGCGCAGCATGGATGTACGTCAACGAGAAGAATGAGCAGGCTCGTAAAGTGGCGCTGGCTTATGGCGATACCGTCGAGCAAGTGAAAAAACAAATGTCCGGCATGTCACTCGCCGGATTGCAGTCTACTGCGGTTGACGCCAGCAATTCGATCACCGCGCAACGTGCTGAGATTGCCAAGACTGAGGAGCAAATCCGCAAGCTGAAAGACAGCGTGTCGGCATTAACTCAAATGGAAGCCGGGGCAAAGGAAAGCCCGTGGATGAGCCGGATCAACACCCTGATGACGCTGGAGGATATCCAGCAGGCGTTAATTGAAGCGCAGGGGGAACTCAGCCAAAAGAATTACGTCCTTGAACAGCAGACTGACAAGCTGCGTGCGACTGAATCTTTGCGCACCCAGGTGTTAAACGAGTCCATCAGTAAAACAGCGGCCTTGACCGGTGCCGTGGGTTCACTGGCTGGCATGTATGCTCAGCTCAACCGTGTAACAGGGTTGGCTACATCGGCAGCCTTACCGGCATTCCCCGGTATGCAACTGCCGAAACTGGACACGAAGCAGCAGGATGCAATGACGCGTGCGATGCGCGATCAGCAGCTTGCCGGTTTAAAAGGACTCGATAAGGTGCGTTTGTCAGCCACCTTTGAAGCCGATGATTTGAAACTGCCCCCTGGTCGCTACGAGCAATATATTGCGGCCAAGGTCGGCGCAGAGCAGCAAACAGAAGCACTCACGGCAGCAACCAAAGCCCAACAAAAAGCCGAGCAGGATGCCGCCAGCGCGGCGAAAAAATCCGCCACCGTTACCGGTGAATATCAGCAGAAAATCGCCAACCTGAACAAAGAAATTCAGGTCGAGCGGGTGAGGCTGAAGGAGGGCGATGCGGCAGCTTCTCTATTTTCTGCGTCACTGGAGACCGGCAGCAAATGGACGGGGGCGCAGCGTGCTGAACTTGAGCGGCTTAATAAAACGTTAACGGAGGCAAAACAGCGCTGGGATGACCACAACGCGGCGATCGCCTCTGACCCTTACCGGCAGGCATCGCAAACCCGAAAAGAATCAGAGGAGCAGCTACAGCGCCAGATTGCCGGCAATGAAATTAAGAGCGCGGCAGAGCTGGCCCGCCGTAAGCAGGAAATCAACACCACCTACCTCAATGCAGTAGCAGAGGCCAACCAACGCAATTCGGTGACAGGCAATCAGGAGCTGGCCGGGAACGTTGACCCCCTGCAGAACATTGAAAACCAACTGGCCAAACGGCAAGCCCTGATAGAAACCTACGCCACCGCCGGCGTTATTTCCGAACAGCGCAAAAACCAGCTGATCCTGGCTTCTGAAAATGAAACTAATGAACAGCGGTACCAGGCGGCTATGTCCCTGTATTCCTCGCAGGGTGACATGCAAAAGCTGGCTGTGGATCTGTTCCAAAGTTCGCAGGAACGCGTCACCAACATGCTGACCGGTATGCTTACCGGAACGCAGACGTTTAAAGAGTCCATGCTCAATCTGTTCTCCACGCTGACGCAATCCATCATCAACAATCTGGTGGATATGGCGGCACAGGCGCTGATTACCAGCACCATTATGCAAACCATTACCGGTATTTTTGGTGGGGTTGCTGGCGGTGCCGCTGGTGGGGCGTCAGCGGCTGCCGGGAGCACCGGCGCTATGGGGATGAGCACAAGCTATATGGCGTATGCAAAGGGCGGTGTTGTTGCCTCCAGCGATCTGAGCCAGTTCAGCGGCCAGGTCGTCAGCAGTCCCACAACGTTTGCGTTTGCCAAGGGGGCGGGGCTGATGGGGGAAGCGGGGCCAGAGGCGATCATGCCACTGACACGCGCAGCCGATGGTTCACTGGGTGTTCGCGCCATATCGCAAGGTGGGGCTGGTGGAGGTGGCGGTGGTGCACCGCAGGTATACATCAGCATCGACAGCAATGGGCAAGCGTCTCAGACCACCACGCCGGGATGGGAGCAGTTTGGCAGCGAGATTGGCCAGTTTGTCGATCAGCGTTACCGCGCATTGCGGGATAAGGACTTGGGGCAAAACGGTGTCCTGACTCAACGATTAGGGGGTAGACGATGACGCTGGAAGAATTTGTCTATAGCCCCCGGGTAAACCCGACCGGGGATATCACCCAGCGGGTGCGAGAGGTGCAATTCGGCGATGGGTACAAACAGCAGTCCGGCGACGGCATTAACGGCGAGCGCCAGAGCTGGCCGCTGACGTTCGTCGGCAACTGGCAATACATCGTCGGTATCCGCAGTTTCCTGAAACGGCATGAAGGCTTTCGGGCTTTCAAATGGCGAAACCCGCTCTTCGAGTTGGGGCTGTACACCTGCAACGGGCATCAGGTTACTGCGATGGGGAAAAACTCACGCGGCGAACCGATGTACCAGATCGCCGCAACGTTTGAAACTGCAAATCGACCATAGGATTATCCATGAGCATTAACGCAGACCTGCAGCTACTTGCGCCGGGGAAACGAGTGTATCTGTTCCACGTTGACGGCAGCATGTTCGACGGGCCAGAACTGTTTTTTCATAACTATCCGATCCCGTACACAGAAGCTGAATTGGTTGCCGCCGGCAGTGATCCTAACTTGTTGCCGGCTAAATCGATCTGGTGGCAGGGGCAGGAGTACAGGCCGTGGCCGGTGGAAGCAACAGGTTTCGAAGTCACCAGCGATGGCAGTGCGCCCACACCCACGTTGAGCGTGGCGAACCTCGATGGAACAATCTCAGCCATGTGCCTGGCATATCAAAACATGGCGCAGGCCAGAGTCACCAGGCACTTTACCTTTGCCCAATATCTGGATGCGCGAAATTATCCGGACGGCAACCCAGAAGCTGATCCCACCAAAGAAAAGCTGGATGTTTACTACATCGAAAACAAAACCAGCGAAGATGACGAAATTATTCAGTTTCAGTTGTCCTCGCCAGCAGACCTTCAGGGTATCCAAATACCAACGCGCCAAATCCATAGCCTGTGCACCTGGTGCATTCGTGGGCAGTATCGCGGCGCTTCGTGTGGTTATACCGGTACCGCGTATTTTGATGCTGATGGCAACCCAATCGACGATCCATCAAAGGATGAATGTTCCGGCCTGCTGTCCACCGGTTGTGAACCTCGGTGGGGGAAGGGTAACCCGCTACCCTTCGGTGGCTTCCCTGGCTCTGCATTGCTGAAGAGGTAATGATGCGTAAACAGATAATCAGCGCCGTTCTGGCGCATGCAGAGGCCGAGTATCCGCGAGAGTGTTGTGGGTTGGTGGTGCAAAACGGACGCCGCCAGCGTTACGTTCCATGCCGTAATCTGGCACCGGAACCAACCGAACAGTTTAGCCTGGCACCAGAGGATTACGCCGCCGCCGAGGATGGCGGCACAATCGTTGCGATTGCTCACAGCCATCCCGACGCTACCACCCAACCCAGCCAACTCGATATTGCGCAGTGTGACCTGTCACGATTGCCGTGGATCATCGCCAGTTGGCCGGAGGGGGATATTCGGGAAGTCATGCCCACGCAGGGCATTAAGCCGCTGCTGGGCCGTCCGTTCGTGCATGGGTTCTGGGATTGTTACGCCATAATCCGGGACTGGTATCAGCTCGAGCGTGGCATTACGCTGCCGAATTTTAAACGGACAGATGGCTGGTGGGATAGAGGGGAAAACCTCTATATGAAACTTTACGCCGAGGCAGGCTTCGTACCGGCATCGGGCGAGATGCAGATCGGCGACGTAATCGTTATGCAGGTTCAGGCACCGGAGCCGAATCACGCAGGCGTATACTTGGGCGATGGGTTGATGGTGCATCACATGTATGGCCAGCTCAGTACGCGCGTTCCTTATGGCGGGTACTGGTCAGAAAGGACAATCACCGTTTTACGTTACAAAGGCTGATCTGCTGCTATGATGTTGTGATATTCAGCGAAGGGATATCACAATGAAAAAAGTTCTAATAACAGCACTAGCATCATTTCTTCTTTCTGGGTGCATGACTGAGCAGCTTGCTAAACAGGAGCCTATATATTCAGGTCATAGCAATAAGACGCCCCAGAAATACACCCAATGCCTTGCTCCGAAATGGCAAAACCTCAACCCAACTACGAAAATGATTGAAACAGAGACAGGATATCAACTGTCTGCTGATAATTTATTAGTTGGGGCTGTTTCTCTGGCTAGAATAAATAACAGCAGTAACGGTGGTAGCCAGATAGATGTTTACGCTCAGTCTAGAGGGATTGGAGACCCTTGGGGTACATCAGCAAAATCATGTCTTTAAACTAAACCCGCTCCGGCGGGTTTTTTTATAGGTTAAATATGCCAATTCTAATTCCTGAAGTTAAAATAATTCGTTTGTATGGTGTGTTAGGCGCAACGTTTGGTCGCGTCCATCACTTAGCTGTAGATAGCCCTCAAGAGGCCATTAAGGCTTTATGTACAGTGATTCCCGGATTGCAAAAATTTCTCCTAGAGAGTAAGGATCATGGGTTGACTTATGCCATTTTTGAAGGCCGTAGGAATTTAAGTAAAGATGACCTACCTCTATCGGCTAACGGGAATGATATCCGTATTGCTCCAGTTATTATTGGCAGTAAAAAGGCCGGTGCTTTTCAAACAATATTAGGTGCTGTTTTGGTTGTTGTAGGCGTTGTTGTTGGTGTGATGACGAGTTGGACGGGTGTTGGTGGCTCAATTGGTCTTGGGATCGCAATGTCTGGGGCATCAATGATGCTTGGCGGGGTTATCCAAATGCTTTCGCCCATGCAAGGCGGACTGGCTTCACGTCAAGACCCGGATAATAAACCTTCATACGCATTCGGTGGCCCGGTAAATACCATTGCGCAGGGTAACCCGGTTCCGATCCTCTACGGCAAGCGCCGCATTGGTGGCGCCATTATCTCCGCTGGCATCTATGCAGAAGACCAGCAGTAATTAGAAACTGTTGATTCACTGAACCCGCTCCGGCGGGTTTTTTTACGCCTGGAGAAAAGTATGCACGTTATTGAAGGCCGGAAAGGCGGAAGCAGTAGCCCCAGCACCCCAACAGAATCACCCGATTCCTTGCAGTCTACCTCTTACGCAAAAATACTTCTGGCGTTGGGCGAGGGAGAGTTTGCCGGCGAACTTGATGGCACCCGTATTTTTCTTGATGGCACTCCGTTGACGTCAGCAGATGGCACTGAAAACTTCCCTGGCGTGAAGTGGGAATTTCGCCCAGGCACACCGCATCAAGACTACATTCCCGGCATGCCTGATGTTGAAAACGAAATTGCGGTTAGCACCGAATTAACCAGCGAGCGTGATTGGGTGCGGGCAGTGGCCAATACTCAGCTTTCTGCTGTTCGCCTACGTTTTTCATGGGCGCAATTACAGCAGCAGCAAGATAACGGGGATGTAGTCGGGTACCGTATTGAATATGCGATCGACGTTGCCACCGATGGCGGCACTTATCAAGAAGCCCTGCGCACTGCCATTGATGGCAAGACCACGACCAAATATGAGCGCAGCCACCGCATCGATCTGCCGGCGGCCACAACAGGGTGGCAAGTGCGTGTCCGTCGTCTGACACCAAACAGCACTAGCAACCGGGTTGCCGATAAAATGGTGGTTGAAGCCATTACGGAGACGATCGACGCCAAGCTACGTTACCCGGAAACAGCGCTGTTATTTATCCAGTTTGATGCAAAGCAATTTCCCAACATTCCCCAGGTATCCAGTGAGCCAAAAGGGCGGATCGTTAGGGTGCCATCGAACTACAACCCAGAGACTCGGGAATATACCGGCGCATGGGATGGGACATTTAAAACAGCATGGACGAATAATCCCGCCTGGATAACGTATGACCTGATGATCAATGACCGGTTCTCCATCGGAACCCGAGTTAAGGCGGAAAACCTCGCGCTGACAAAATGGGACTTGTATCAGATCGGGCAGTACTGCGATCAGTTAGTGCCTGATGGCCGGGGCGGTGACGGGAAAGAGCCGCGTTTTCTTTGTGACGTTTATATCCAGTCACAAGAGGATGCCTGGAACGTATTACGCGACATAGCCTCCATTTATCGCGGCTCTACCTTTTGGGCCAATAACGGCATGAATGTTCTTGCTGATATGCCTTCGGACGTTAAATACATATTCACCCGCGCAAATGTTAAAGATGGCAAATTCACTTATGCCAGCGCTAGCGAGAAAACGCACTACAGCACCTGCATGGTTAGCTGGAGTGACCCGACCAACGGTTATCAAGATGCGATAGAGCCTGTGGCCGAACAGACCCTGATACGCCGTTACGGTATCAAGCAGGCCGATCTAACAGCTATTGGGGGGACTCGAAAGTCTGAAGGTATTCGCCGTGGGAAATGGCTGCTCCACACCAATGATAAAGATCGCCTTGTATCGTTCACCGTTGGTCTTGATGGCAAAGTACCTCTGCCGGGTTGGATTATTGCTATCGCAGATGAAATGCTGGCAGGCCGCCCGCTCGGTGGCCGTATCAGTTCCGTGGATGGCCGCAATATCAATCTTGATCGCGTTTCCTCAGCCGTTGTTGGTGAGCGATTAATTCTTAACCTGCCGAGCGGAAAAGCGGAAGGCCGAACCATTGCGGCGGTAGCGGGTAAAACCGTTACGGTAACAACGGCGTATTCTGAAGCACCGGTTGCCGAGGCGGTGTGGGCGGTTGACGCGTCAGATCTCGCGCTGCAGCAGTTCCGTGTGACCGGCATTAAAGAAGGCGATGACGGGGTATCGTTCGATATTACTGCAGTCGAGCATGACCCGAATAAATATTCCAAAATCGATACTGGCGCTCGAATCGAAGACCCGCCGATCAGCGTTATCCCGCCTGGTGTGCAGCCGCCGCCGAAGAATGTTCAGATAGGTGAGTCGTCAGCCATTATTCAAGGGCTGGCCGTGGCCACACTACGTGTTACATGGGATCGGGCTGAAAGTGCGATTGCCTACGAGGCCGAGTGGCGTAGGGACAATGGCAACTGGATACCTGCACCGCGCACGTCAACACTCGGCTTTGAGGTTTCCGGTATTTATGCTGGCCGCTATCAGGCTCGCGTGCGTGCCATAAACCCTTCTGAAATTTCGAGCGTGTGGGCGAACGCGCCAGAAATGGTACTGACCGGCAAACAGGGAGAGCCGCCAGCGCTGGCCAGTTTCACGACGTTAGGCCAGGTATTCGGCATTGTGTTGAACTGGGAGTTTCCTCTCGGGGCCGAGGATACGCAGCGGACTGAAATCTGGTATAGCCATAACTCAGATGGCAGCAACAAAATGCACCTAGGTGATTACGCCTATCCGCAGCGCAGCCACACGATGACGGGGCTGGCCGCCGGCGTTAATTTTTGGTTCCAGGCACGTTTGGTGGATAAGCTGGGAAATACAGGGCCGTGGACGGGCTGGACTCAAGGAACGTCAAGCGATGACGCCAGCGAGGTACTGGACTACCTGAAAGGGAAAATCACCGACACGGAGCTGGGGCAGGAGCTGCTGGGGCCGGTTGAAGATGCCGGAAAATTGAAGGATATGTGGTCTGTCAAAGTAGGCCAGACCGTTGACGGAAAGCTTTACACCGCCGGGATCGGCGTAGGCGTTGAGAATACACCGGAAGGAATGCAGAGCCAGGTACTGATATTGGCTGACAGATTCGCCGTGCTGAACACTGCGGATGGGCAAGGTTCGGCTGTATCAGTGCCATTCGCTATCGAAAATAATCAAGTTTTCATTAACTCAGCTTTCATCAAGGATGCCTCCATCACGAATGCGAAAATTGGAGAGTATATAAGTTCCAATAATTACATTTCCGGTATGATGGGTTGGATTATTCGAAAAGATGGCACGTCAGAATTTCAAGATACAACAGTAAGGGGGAATATTTACGCGAAACAAGGAACCCTTGATAATGTCACTATCAATGAAAACTGCGTAGTTAAAGGCACTGTTTATGCTGAGAATATAGTTGGGGATGTTGTCTCCGTTGGAGCCTGGGGTCGAATTACCAACAATGGAGTTAATGACTCTAAGCATAGGTATTTTACCGGTGGTCTTCCGTACGAATCAATTTTAATAGTGCCTAACCCCTCTTTATATACAGGAACCAAGCCAGGTGGGAGTGGCGAAGTATATATAAAAGTGAATGGGGATGATTATTACCGAGGCTCTGCTTCTTCGGGTAATAGGTTTGACAGCTCTATAGTTGTTACTGTTCCAGCGAATGGAACGGTTGATATGGAGTTTGGAATAACCGGGGCCGCATCAGGGCAATTCTGGGGTAATGATAGTTCGATGGCTGTTATGGTTTTCCGAAAAGGGAACAACCGATTTCATGATTAACAAGCAACCCGCTTCGGCGGGTTTTTTATTGGAGAAATTATGGCTGTTTTAATCAGCGGTAAACTCATCGGCCCAAATGGTGATCCGCGCCCCGGTGTAACCATTATGCTGACAGCGGTCAAAACGTCCTCGGCAGTAGTTCATTTGGCACCGTCCAGCTCAACTACTGGCCCTGATGGTAGTTATTCACTATCAGTCGAGATCGGCACGCATAACGTAATGATTGAGGCATATGGGCGTCCATTCGAGAAAGTAGGGCAAATCACCGTTTATAGCGACTCAAAGCCAGGGACGCTTAATGATTTTCTGACCAGCCCTGGGCAGGATGAATTAACGCCAGCGATTGTGGCGATAGTTGATGATATGCGGGCCGCCGCCGCCGTGTATGCGCAGCAAGCCAGAGAAGCGCGGGACGACGCAAAGGCGTCAGCAGATGCTGCACAGGCTGGAATTGACGCATACCCAACGCTAACGAAAGCGCAGGAGGCGGTTAACAGTGGTGCAGAAACCCGAGAGTACATCTGGGTTCGCTCTACTGTTGAAGGCCATGTTTCTGACGAATACCACAACGTTAATAAAGTGCTGACACCGACAGGCGTTTTCACTACCAGCGGTAACGCTGTGGAAAAAGTGGCGAACTCACTCAGGGATGATAAGGCCGATCTCGCCGCCGCCATTCGCGATCCGAACGGTTTTTCAGAATTCGAAATCGAAAAGGGCGGTGCCTTTGGCACGACCAGAGTACGCGTTGCGCCTGATGCGATAATTAACGAGGCCTTCACCATCAAAACGAACGTCGAGGGACGCTTTATTATGATGGACTCTCAGTCATTCGAGTTTCAGCCCGAGGACTCACCTGCAGTAGGCCCTGAACCACCGAAACCACCAGAACCGGGTAATTCCCTGCTGGAAAGGGACAACCGGAACAAGTTGGCGGCGATGTTCAGAAAATCGAAGGGCATCACGTATGACATTGCCGGTGCCATCTGGGATTACTGCATCATTATTGTTTACGGTCAGTCACTCGCATCAGCGATGGAAGGATGGCCCGCTTTAACGAAAATTGCTCGCGAGATTGAAAACCTTTTGATGGTTGGCAATTCGACGCGGGGCAGTTCTCGAAGCGGCACTTATGCCCCGCTTGGAGAGAATGTATTTACCCCCCTGCGGGCGGTGGTTCAGGGGACAAACGGCCTTGGCATTACCGATGAACAGGTTGCTGCCTTACAACCTGGAGATACCAGTGAGGGTGAAGATAGCGCAGTTAGCGCGGTCCATCTGTGGCGGGCGCTTCAATTGCAACTCCAGGGCATGACGGATAACCCAAACAGGAAAATCATCGTAGTGAATTGCGCCGTTGCCGGCCGTTCTGTTGAGCAACTGTCGAAAAGAGCCCCATCGCAACACTATGAAAACCGGGTGTTGAAGGCGCTGAACAACATCAAGGCGCTGGTGGATGCGAAATCTGTAGAGGTTGGTCGCCCGCTGACCTGCGGGATCGCCGGATGCGTTTATAACGGCAACCAGTGGAACTATCTGGGTACCGACGGAACGACTGACAAAGACCTGTATAAGGCGAAGCTGGGCACGCTGTTTGATGATATTGCTTCAGAAAACACGGCAATTTTTGGTGTAACGGAACGCCCGTTCTTTATCACCATGCAGACAGGCGATAATTACACCCGCGACAACACGAATTTGTCGATCGGCATGGCCCATATCGAATTGCAGAACGAGCGGGATAACGTATTTCTGGCAGGGCCGGAGGCGCCAGTGCCGTCCAAACCCGGAGGGCATCGCGATCCAAATGGATACCGTTGGTTAGGGCAGCAAATCGGGAAGGTCATGCATCAGGTAGCTGACCGGCGGCTTGACTGGTTCCCTACGCTGCCGATGGGTGCGACTTTTGATGGTAAGGAGGTGCTCACCGATCACCTGGTCTGGAATCCTCCACTTCAGTGGCGGGAGACATTCAGCACCATTACCCCCACGATGTTTCAGAACAAAGGGTATCGCATCACGGATGCGCAAGGTGATGCAGCGATAGCGAGTGTGGAAATTGCCGCAGACACAATAACCCGGATCACCGCTCAGCGTGACCTAATAGCGCCAGTTTTCGTCTGGTATGCCGGGCAAGGGACTTATGGCGGTGATGGCAACCTTTTTGACTCCGACACCACGCGGGCGCTGTACAACTACGAATATCGGGAAGGAACCGGCCAGTATGCTGCGGCGAACCTGCCAGCCTATGTGAATAAACCCTACCCACTGAACAACGCGAGCTGCGCGTACAGAATACAGGCGGTAAAAAATGACTGATTTAGTCGATCTCGGTATCACTATCGTTTCCAACAACTCCCGAGCGATCTCTCGAGCGAAGAGCGTCACAACGCCGATCATGCGCGGGTTGGAATATCTCAATTTTTATTGTGGTGACACGGGAAACCTGACGAGAAATTTAGTGCGAGGTAAGCCGGCAGGGCGAGTGATCGGTAAGCCGGTACCACATGGCACCTATACCACGTTTAACAGCTCAACCAATTACATTGACAGTGGCGTTGCCCATACTGACTCAATGACCATGATCTGTTTAGCCAGGGCGCCAAACCCGAAAGAAGAGAGCGCCTTAATGTCGAACTTCAACGGTGTGGCGCCTGGTGGTGGAACCAGTCAAGGCACGGGCATGATGTTTCGCCCGAACCAATTTTATTACAACAACGCTGTGGTCAATGCCGATGGTTCAAAATCGTTATTCCAATCGTCGTTAGCGTATAACCCAGGAACGTGGGCTCTGGCCGAGTGCCGTAGCTCGCCGCAACTCAATGGCGGTAACGTCTGGCTAAACCAAGATGGCGCCTCTAATGCTGTGGCATATGGACTGCCTGCCGGCGCCCGCGTGGACATTGGGGGGAATATCATGATCGGCTCGCTGGGGGGCCTTTTAGGCTCGGTCAATGGTAAGCCTTCCGATATCGGTATGGCCGCCATATTTAGCATTGCATTAACCGCTGATGAGGTTGCAAGGTTTCGGGCGTGGGTGCGCGAAGTGCTGAAGTATCAATTCGACTGGACACTATGACAGAAGCCGGGAGTAATCCCGGCTATTTAAAAAGTTTGTAGTAATCGAAGTTCATTGCAGCCTCAACAGCTCCCCCTTGGGTTGTGAACGGTGTTTCTGCTATGAGTAGCCAGCGGCCCTTATGTAGAAAGTAGACCCAGAATTTACTTTCCTCATCTTCGCGCAAAGCAAACATGGGAGGGCTATTGATTGTTGGTGAAGGGTACCGATCATTTTCTGTAAGAAGGAAGATTTGCCGGCCATTTATTTTAAGGCTGCCCATCAAACATCCATGACAAGCCACTCATCGGCTTCTTCGAACATCTCTTCCAACATCCGATTGAGCTTTTCTCTGTCGCTTTTGTTAGCGTCGGAGTTGAGGCTGTTCGCCTGCATTGGCTTCACTCTCACATCGGCATCGGGGAAAATCCGATGCACTCGCTTAGTCAATTCTGCTTTAATAATCTCAGCCGCGTCAGGCAAGCCATTAACATTACGTTTATCAAAAACCAGTTCTACAAACATTTCACGCCTCAATTTATGCTGTATATATAGCCAGTATTATCGACTCTGATCTGGCATTTGATCAAGTAGCGGCATGTTGAAATTGGAAGGATTTGTGTTACTGGTGGTGCAGAATGAGGAAAACGAGAATAGAATACAGCAACGCAATTAATAACACTGATAAATAACCTGCTGATTAACAATAAAAAAATTTCAATGCTCGCACATGTCGCAGTTGATGCATTTTTTGGTAATCAGCAGTGCCATTTCAGTTATCTTTTAATCGGTGCACACGAACAGGCGCGCAATCTATCATAAAACCCATTTTATTGGGCGTTTTTCCACCTGCGCCCGCCAATGCGTTGCTGCAGATCGCTCAACCCTTGAGACGGCCGTCATAGTAACTCTGGTGGGGCGTTCGCCAACTGATCGAAATCAACCATTTCCTGACCATTGAAGATGGGGGCGTTTACCGGGCCCAGTCACTGCTGCATCAAGCGGTGGGGATGTCACTACTAAGCCTGCCTGCTGGGCAAACAGACTGATAAACTCAAAAGCGCTGTGCGGAACGTAAAAAGCTGTGTTTTTATACCCTGGTATTTGTGGCTCGGCCACCCTACGACTCAGACGAGCTTTTTCACTAATTGTTCGCTGTGTTTAATTCGTTCGGGGGCGCGATCGAGATCGTGCTGAATTAAGGCCATAAACAGCAGGTCGGTGAGGGCATATTGAGCGGTGCTGGACGAAATGGCAGCGCTGCGGGTATTGGGCTCTTCGGCAATAGTATACAAACAGTGGTCTGCACGCTGCTGCAGGCCGTTGGGTGAAAAACTGGTGAGCGCCAGCACTTTTGCCCCGGCAATGCGGGCTTCTTCCGCCGCCAGGTTGATTTCCCGCCGTTCACCGCTGAACGAAATTGCCAGCAGCAAATCCCGCTTATCCAGCGCCTGAACCGCCGCCAACTGAACGTGCATATCCTGCTCGGCTACGGCAATAACGCCGATTTTCAACAGCTTGTAGGAGAAGTCCTTGGCGACCAATCCGGAAGCGCCGATCCCCAACAAAATGACCCTCCGCGCCTGACGCAACATTTCCAACGCCTGATGCAGGCGCTCTTCACTGTTGATATCCAGCGTTGCGCGCAGTGCCGCCTGCTTTTCCACCAACAGTTTTTCGCCGACGGTTTTCAGCGAGTCGCTGCTGAGGATCTGGTTATGCACCGTGACCACAGGCTCTTTCCGCGGTTGGGCCAGGGTTTCACTCAGCGCCAACTTTAGCGCCGGGAAGCCTTTGTAGCCCATCTTCTGAGCAAATTTCACCACGCTCGACTGGCTGATGCCGGCCAGTTGAGCCAGCTTCTGCGAGCTGAGATGGCGCGCCTGCTCGGCGTTATGCAGCAGAAAATCCGCCAGCTTGCGATCATTCTGAGCCAGCGTTGGATACATCTGGCGAATACGAAGAAGGGTACTCATTCATTTTTCCCTTGAAGCCAGCGGCCATTCTGCCACGTGGGAGGCGAAAACGCGCGGTGAAAATTTTTTGTGAGCGAGTCTTTAAAATAGCAAAAAGCGCTCGCTTTGTTGAATAAAATATTCAAATAATGATTTATGTTTGTGAATTAAAAATTCAAAGGTGAAGAAATGAACTTAGGCGCATTAGTCTCCGAAAGCCGTAACCCGGCCACGCTCCGACTGGATGAAATGACGACGTTGGAAATGGTGAGCTGTTTCAATCAGGAAGACCGCAAGGTGCCGGAGGCGATAGAAAAAGTGTTGCCAGCTATCGCGCAGGCCGTGGACCTGGCAGCGGCGGCATTGAAAGCCGGCGGTCGGCTGATTTATCT
Source organism: Serratia sp. OS31 (assembly GCF_014164835.1). Lineage (NCBI taxonomy): Bacteria > Pseudomonadati > Pseudomonadota > Gammaproteobacteria > Enterobacterales > Yersiniaceae > Serratia > Serratia sp. OS31. Next base: position 16,652 of record NZ_JACJFQ010000019.1, read on the forward strand.
CGGTGCCGGGACCAGCGGCCGCCTCGGCGTGTTGGATGCCTCTGAATGCCCGCCAACCTTCGGCGTGCCGCATGGCATGGTCATTGGGTTGATTGCCGGCGGTCCGGGCGCGTTGCTCAAGGCGGTGGAGGGCGCGGAGGATGATGCGGCGTTGGGGGAGGCAGACCTTATCGCACTGAATTTGACCGCCACCGACATGGTGGTGGGGCTGGCGGCGTCCGGGCGCACGCCTTATGTGATTGGCGCGCTGCGCTATGCGCGACAGCTGGGCTGCCCGACGGCGGCAATCTCCTGCAATCCGGACTCGCCGATCGCCCATGAAGCGCAGGTGGCGATTTCGCCGGTAGTGGGGCCAGAGGCCCTGACGGGGTCCACTCGGCTGAAGTCGGGCACCGCGCAGAAACTGGTGCTGAACATGCTGTCGACCGGTGCGATGGTCAAACTGGGGAAGGTCTACCAAAACCTGATGGTGGATGTAAAAGCCACCAACGTCAAACTGGTGGATCGTGCCTGCCGCATCGTGGTGGAGGCCACCGGTGCTGAACGCAGTCAGGCCGAAGCGGCGCTGACACAGACCGGTTTTGAGGTTAAACCGGCAATCTTGATGATTCTGGCCGGCGTTGACGCTGAAGAGGCGCAGTTGCGCTTAAAGCAGCACGACGGCTATTTACGCGCGGCATTGACGCGCTAACGACACCTGGGGCGGGCGATGGACAAAACAACGGCACTGGCAACACAGATTCTGGCAGGCATTGGCGGGGAAGGGAATATCCTCCGGCTGGAGAACTGCATGACACGGGTACGCGTCGAGGTTAGCGACGAGCAACGCCTTGATCTGGCGGCGCTCAAGCAGTTGCCAGGCGTCAAGGGCTACATCAAGCAGGGTGAGCAACATCAGTTCATTGTCGGGCCCGGCGCCGCCGCCAAAGTGGTGGACGCGATGCGCTCATTGCTCACCGGGGCTCCTGCGGTTGCGGCTGTCGGGGACAACATCGCCCGCAACAAGGCGCAGGCCAAGCAGAAATATGCCGCGCCGATGAGTGGCGCGCTGAAAAAGCTGGCCGATGTCTTTATCCCTTTGATCCCGGCTTTCATCGCCTCTGGCCTGATTACCGGCATCATCAACCTGTTGAAGCGGCCGGACATTGCCGGCGAACTGGCGGTGAATTACCCCAACGTACTCGGGCTACTGGCCATTTTCGGCAGCGCAGTGTTCGCCATCATGAATATTTTGGTGGGGGTTAACGCCGCACGGGTGTTTGGTGGTTCGCAGGCCATGGGCGGCGTGATGGCCGGTATTCTCTCAAGCCCGGCTTTGGCGCAGATTACTTTATTCGGCGAAGCGCTTCAGCCGGGGCGCGGCGGGGTGATTGCCGTGCTGTTGGTGGTGGCGTTGATGTGCTGGGTAGAAAAACGCCTGCGCAACTGGCTGCCGGAGTCGATAGAGCTGATCCTCAATCCGCTGATCACCACCCTGGTGACCGCGTCCCTGGCTATTGTGATCCTGCAGCCGTTGGGCGGCTATATTTCGGACGTGATTGCCCACGGCGCCAATCTGGCGATCGACAAAGGTGGCTTGCTGGTGGGCGCGGTGCTGTCCGGGCTGTTTCTGCCTTTGGTGCTGTCCGGTTTGCATCAGGGCCTGGTGCCGATCCACGTCGAACTGGTTCAGGCGCATGGTTCCAACCCGCTACTGCCCATTCTGGCGATGGCCGGGGTTGGGCAGGTCGGGGCCGCGTTGGCAGTATTAATGAAAACCCGCAATGCGCGCCTTAAGAAAGTCATCAAAGGGGCGCTGCCGGTCGGCATTCTTGGGATTGGCGAGCCCTTGATTTTTGGTGTCACTTTGCCGCTGGGCAAACCTTTTATTGCCGCCTGTCTCGGCGGTGCGGTGGGCGGTGCGCTGATCAGTTATTGGAAAGTGGCAACGGTGATCACCTTTGGCATCTCGGGTTTACCTTTGGCGTTAACCATCGTCTCGGGTAAGGTGATGTTGTATCTGGCCGGCCTGGTGATTACCATTGCCGCTGGATTTATTTTCACCTGGATAATGGGATTCAACGATCCTGAGGAGTAGCCCTTGAGCGAGAAACAGAGCCAGCAGGCCGGGGAAGGCCGCCGCGTGGTGTTCTTTGATCTGGACGGCACGCTGCATCAGGAAGACATGTTTGGTAGTTTCTTGCGTTTTTTGCTGCGCCATCTGCCGTTGAATCTGCTGCTGGTGGTGCCGTTGTTGCCGGTCGTCGGGGTGGCGCTGCTGGTGATGGGCCGCGCCGCTCGCTGGCCGATGAGCGTGCTGTTATGGTCGATCACCTTCGGACGTTCAGAGGCCAGGCTAAAGGCGCTGGAGCAGCGCTTTGTCACTGACTTTCGCAGTAAGGTGACCGCTTTTCCGGTGGTGCAAATGCGTTTGCGGCAGTACCTCGAGGCGCACGACGCGCAGGTATGGTTGATTACCGGTTCACCGGAACGGCTGGTGGAGCAGGTGTATCAGGATTCGGCCTTTCTGCCGCAGGTCCACTTGGTGGGCAGCCGCATCCTGCGGCGTTACGGTGGTTGGGTGCTGGCGCTACGTTGCCTGGGGGTACAGAAGGTGACGCAGCTGGAACAGCGTCTCGGCGCGCCGCTCAAGCTGTATAGCGGCTATAGCGACAGCAAACAGGATAACCCGTTGTTGTATTTCTGTGAGCATCGTTGGCGGGTCAGTAAATTGGGTGAGCTGCAGCAGTTGGAATAACAGTAAAGGGCGGAATTTCCGCCCTTTACTGTTTTTGATGGCTTACATTGCCGCGCGGAAAATGGCGACAATCTGCGCGTGAGTGGCTTGTATTGGGTTAGTGAAGCCGCAAGCGTCTTTCAGCGCGTTGGTGGCCAGCGTATCCAGATCCTGCTCTTTCACCTGCAAATCACGCAGCCCGGCCGGGATGCCAACGTCTTGCGCCAGTAACCGAATGGCGGCAATACAGGCAGCGGCACCCTGCTGGTCGTTAAGGTGGCTCACATCCAACCCCATGGCGGCGGCGATATCCTTCAGGCGAGACGCACAAACGCTGGCGTTAAATTCCTGCACGTGTGGCAGCAACACCGCATTACATACCCCATGCGGCAGGTCGTAGAAACCGCCGAGCTGGTGCGCCATCGCATGCACATAGCCTAGAGAAGCGTTGTTGAAGGCCATCCCTGCCAGGAATTGGGCATAGGCCATGTTTTCGCGCGCCTGCATGTCGTGGCCATCGGCAACGGCGTCGCGCAGCGATTCGGCGATCATGGTGACGGCCTTCAACGCACAGGCATCGGTAATCGGGTTGGCGGCGCTGGAAACGTAGGCCTCAATCGCATGAGTCAGGGCATCCATCCCGGTGGCGGCGGTCAGGCCTTTCGGCATCCCGGCCATCAGATGCGGATCGTTTACCGACAGGATCGGCGTCACGTGTTTGTCGACAATCGCCATTTTTATGTGGCGTGCTTCATCGGTGATGATACAAAAACGGGTCATTTCAGAGGCGGTGCCGGCGGTGGTGTTAATGGCGATCATCGGCAACTGCGGTTTTGTGGAACGATCGACGCCTTCATAGTCCTTGATGTCCCCGCCGTTGGTTGCCAGCAGTGCGATGCCTTTGGCGCAATCGTGCGGTGAGCCGCCCCCCAGGGAGATCACGCAGTCGCATTGATGCTCTTGCAGTAGGGCCAGGCCCTGTTTCACGTTCAGCGTGGTTGGGTTGGGGTGAGTGCCGTCATAAACGCAGCTTTCTATCTGCTGCGCGGCGAGCAACTGTTGAACCTGGGCGACTACGCCAATGTTATTCAACACTTTGTCGGTCACGATCAACGCCTGGTGCAATCCCTGTTGTTTCAGGGTCTTTGCCGCTTGGTCAAGACAGCCGGAGCCAATCATGTTGACGGAAGGGATAAAGAAAGTTGAGGCAGCCATAAGTCACTCCTGGATAAAAGCTTTATTGCTTGCCCCAAACACTACTCCGCTAATTATTAAGTCATCATGATCTATCGCAACATCAAAGGGGTTAAGTCAGGTGATTGATTTAGTTTTAGTTTAACCACTTACACTCTGTGGGTTTAGCCCGGCCGGAGCCAAACCCAGCAGTAACTCTTACCGTTAAAACCAGCGGGCCTTAATCATCGGTTTGGTCGTGCGGTTTACGGCCCCATTGCCAGACTTTTTCCGCGTAATGCCCCAGCGCCCACAGGCTCAGGCCGAGCACCACAAAGAAAATCGCCTTGGGCATGGCGTCCCAGAAAAATTCGAAGAAACGGGTATAGAGGTTAATACCGAGGAAGGTCAGCCCAAAACCGCGCAGCATGGCATCGTCGCGTTTCAGCCCCAGCCAGATGCACCCGACGGCGGCGAGGCCGAACAACAGGCTCCAGTGGAACAGTTCAATCTGGCGTACGTTATACCAGCTATCGAGATCGCCATAATTCCCGAAAATCGACAGCAACCATAGGGCGATGAACAGGTACAACAGGCCCATCGCCAGCGAAACCCGCTCCAGTCCACGACGGGCGAGCTGCGGTTGCAACAGCAACGCCGCGGCGATCAACACCATGCCGAAGGCAATAAAGCGAATCGGGAAGCTCATGCCCAGCCAATAAGCCCCCCAGCCGGACAGATAACCGGTCTCGGCCCCGAAAGCATTGCCCAGCGACAGCAGAGCAAACCACCATACCAGCCCGGAGCGGCTGAACCAGCCAATCACGCCATACAGCAGTGCGGCGAACGTCAACAGCAGCGAGACCCGGCCGCTGCCGTTATCCAGCCAGACGCCCATTTGCCACAGGGCACAGGCGGTGAACAACACGGCAACGAACAAAGCGGCTTCATTACCGTAGCGTTTCTCCGGATGCCGACGGCGGCGTCGCAGCGCCCAGACATAGCAAAGAGCGGCCACTACGGCGGCGATCGCCATACGTACCGGTGCATCGAAGCGGAACAATTCCCCCAGGCGATAAAGCAATTCACCGTCGGCGAACAGGCTGCTGATGGCAATCACCAGCGAAGCCAGCGCGGCGAGAAACGCATAACGTGCCAGCCGTCGCCAGTCGAAGGGTTGTACCTCAACGTGTTGCAGCAGTTGTTGCTGCTGTTGCGCCGTCAGCGCGCCTTCATCTACCCAGCCGTCCAGCGCTTTGCGCACGACGGTGGCGTTTTTCTTGCTGAGTTTCATGTTTCCTGTCCCTGAAAAACACCCTGATTCAATCAGTATATACCCGTTGTATTTCAAGCCGCAGTGTGTCACTTCTCCGCCGCTGATAAGGGGCGACTATATTTGCCCTGGTTAACACGGGCGCAGCATGCATCACTGCTACTGTGTATAATGCCCGCCGCAAAAGTGCACGAGGAATGATGCAATGACTGAATATAACGATGAATACTGGATGCGTCAGGCATTGCGGCTGGCCCTGCGTGCGCAGGAAGAAGGAGAGGTGCCGGTCGGGGCGCTACTGGTGCTGGATAATCAGGTGATTGGCGAAGGCTGGAACCGGCCGATTGGCCGCCACGATCCGACCGCGCATGCAGAAATCATGGCGCTGCGGCAGGGTGGGGCAGTGTTGCAGAATTACCGTCTGTTGAATGCGACCTTGTACGTGACCCTGGAGCCGTGCGTGATGTGTGCGGGGGCGATGGTGCACAGCCGCATTCGTCGGTTGGTTTACGGCGCCGCCGATGTGAAAACCGGGGCTGCGGGATCGCTGGTGGATATTTTGCGCCATCCCGGCATGAATCATCAGGTGGAGATCCTCTCCGGCGTGCTGGCCGAGGAATGCGCGGCTACCTTGAGTAACTTTTTCCGCATGCGCCGTGAACAGCAAAAGGCGTTGAAGCAAGCGCAACGCGCGCAGGCGGATAAGGACCCGGAATAATCAGAAGTTAAGTGCCAACTCCGGCGCCACCGCCGGATAGCCTTTCCCCAGTTCCGCCTGTTCGGCCGCTTCCTGCGCCGCCTTTCTCTCCCTTTCTTGCAGATACCCCACCAGGCTGACCTGATAACGGCGGATGTTTTCCACGTAGTTATAGGCTTCGCGTCCGCGCGCATAGCCGTAGGTCAACTGCGGGTAGTAGCGCTTCTGGCTGAGCATCGGCAGGCGCTGTTTGACGTCGACCCAACTGTCCGGGTTGCCTTTTTGCATTTTGGTCAGTTTGCGGGCGTCGAGCATATGGCCCCAGCCCATGTTGTAGGCAGCCAGCGCGAACCAGATACGCTCATCTTCCGGCACGGTGTCGGGCACCTTGGCCATCAGCCGCTGTAAATAGAGTGCGCCACCCTGAATGCTCTCCTCGGGATCCAGGCGATCGTTAACACCCAGACCGTCGGCGGTGGCCCGCGTCAGCATCATCAGACCGCGAACGCCGGTCGGTGAAGTGGCCTGCGGGTTCCAGTGCGATTCCTGATAGGCAATGGCGGCCAGCAGCTTCCAGTCGATCTCGCTGGCGTATTTTTCAAACAGCGAACGGAAGGTGGGCAGTACCGAGTCTATTGCCGACAGGAAGGTTTTGGTATCGACGTAATCAAAACTGCCCACGTGGCCGAGGTACTTCTCTTCCAGCCGCGCCAGCGTGCCGTCGTCCACCATCTGGCTGTAAAAATCCAGCATGGCCGCATACAGGCTGTCGTCGGTGCCGCGCTTCAGGTACCAGGTAACAGGTTCTTCATCGGTGACGTCGAAAGCCACCGCCAGCTGCGGATGGATGCGCTGCAGCAGGGCGATGGTCACGGAGTCGCCGAGGGTGTAATCCAGTTTGCCGTCGGCGACCTGCTCAAGCAGCTCTTTTGAGGTGAGATCGCTGGAGGCTTCCCAACTGAGGTCCGGGAACTTACTTTGTTTGAGCTGTTTCAGCGTGCTGACGTGGGCCGAGCCGGAAGCGACCGCCAGCTTGCCTTTAATATCGGCAAAGCTTTTGGGGCGTGCGGTGCCCAGGCGATAAACCAACTGCTGGGAAACGGAATAGTAAGCCGGGCCGGTGCGGGCACGGCTGAGGCGATCCTGATTGTAGATCAGGCCGGCGGCCAGCAGGTCGGCATCGTCATCGTCCAGATCGTCGAACAGATCGTTGATGTTCTTATGCGGGATCACCACCAGTTTCACCCCCAGATAGCTGGCGAAACGTTTCGCCAGTTCGTAGTCGAGGCCACTTGGCCCCTGCTTGGTGGTGAAATAGGTTAACGGTGAGTTCAGCGTACTGATACGCAACTCTCCGCGGGATTTGATCTCTTCGAGTTGCCCGCCCTGGCCGCCGCGCCAGGTAATATTGGGCCACAGGGCGAGCGCCAGAAGCAGGGTGACAACACCGATTAGAATGTAGTTTATTTTAAGGCGTTTCAAATAGTTATCCAGTGATGGCACAGGTGCACTGACGACTGTCATCCCGCTTTTTCTTATGGTTAAATCACCAGTGCCGGGGCATTTTGCGCAACAAAACGCCAGCGTGCAACTTTATTGATACGTTATGACAATTCGATGGCGTGAACAGCTTTTATCAATAATAGCTACGCAAACGGTTTCGTCTGTCGCGCAGATTCTCTATAATGGCGCGCGTTTTCCCCCTGTTGCGCCCAATGAAGTGCTGAAGTCAGTTGCTTCGAAGACGAGAGAACTTTGATTATGGAAATACTGCGTGGTTCGCCCGCTTTGTCGGCTTTTCGTGTTACCAAACTGTTGTCCCGCTGCCAGGACGCCCAACTTCCGGTCAGTGATATCTACGCCGAGTACGTCCACTTTGCCGATGTTAGCGCACCGCTCACTGCCGAAGAACACGGCAAGCTCGCGCGCCTGCTCAAGTACGGTCCCTCTCTCGCCGAACATGCCCCTGAAGGTCGCCTGCTGTTGGTGACACCGCGTCCGGGCACCATTTCTCCCTGGTCTTCCAAAGCCACCGATATCGCCCATAACTGCGGTTTGAAGCAGGTGGTGCGCTTGGAGCGCGGTCTGGCGTTTTACGTCAAGGCACCGACGCTGACTGAAGCACAGTGGCAACAGCTTGCCGCATTGCTGCATGACCGGATGATGGAAACCGTCTTCAGCAGCTTGCAACAGGCAGAGCAGCTGTTTGCTCAGCATCAGCCGGCGCCTTATCAGGCGATCGATATGCTGGGGGAAGGGCGCAGCGCGCTGGAACAGGCCAACCTTAAGCTGGGTCTGGCGCTGGCCGAAGACGAAATCGACTATCTGCTGAATGCCTTTACCGGGCTGGGGCGCAACCCGACGGATATCGAACTCTATATGTTCGCGCAGGCCAACTCGGAACACTGCCGTCATAAAATTTTCAACGCCGATTGGATCATCGATGGCGAACAGCAGCCGAAGTCGCTGTTCAAAATGATCAAAAATACCTTCGAGCAGACGCCGGATTACGTGCTGTCGGCTTATAAAGACAATGCCGCCGTGATGGAAGGTTCACAGGTCGGCCGTTTCTTCGCTGCGCCGCAAAGCGGTCAGTATGACTACCATCAGGAAGAGGCCCACATCCTGATGAAGGTGGAAACCCATAACCACCCGACGGCGATCTCCCCGTGGCCGGGCGCCGCTACCGGTTCAGGTGGCGAGATCCGCGACGAAGGCGCTACGGGTCGCGGTGCCAAACCCAAGGCCGGCCTGGTGGGCTTTTCGGTTTCCAACCTGCGCATTCCCGGCTTCGAGCAGCCCTGGGAGCAGGATTTTGGCAAACCGGATCGCATCGTAACCGCACTGGACATTATGACCGACGGCCCACTGGGTGGTGCAGCGTTCAATAACGAATTCGGCCGTCCGGCGTTGGTGGGATACTTCCGTACCTACGAAGAACAGGTCAACAGCCATAACGGCGTCGAACTGCGCGGTTATCACAAACCGATCATGCTGGCGGGCGGTATCGGCAACATCCGCGCCGACCATGTGCAAAAAGGCGAAATCACCGTCGGCGCCAAACTGGTGGTGCTGGGTGGCCCGGCGATGAACATCGGTCTGGGCGGCGGCGCAGCCTCTTCTATGGCCTCCGGCCAGTCCGACGCCGATCTGGATTTTGCCTCGGTACAGCGCGACAACCCGGAAATGGAGCGTCGCTGCCAGGAAGTGATCGACCGCTGCTGGCAGTTGGGCGAACAGAACCCGATTCTGTTTATCCACGATGTGGGGGCGGGCGGTTTGTCTAACGCCATGCCAGAGCTGGTCAGCGACGGTGGCCGCGGTGGCCGTTTCGAACTGCGCGATATCCTTAACGACGAACCGGGCATGAGCCCGCTGGAAGTCTGGTGCAATGAATCGCAGGAACGCTATGTGATGGCGATTGCCCCGGCGCAGATGGCGCAGTTCGACGAGATTTGTCACCGTGAGCGTGCCCCTTATGCGGTGATCGGCGAAGCCACCGAAGAACAGCATTTGACGCTGAACGACAGCCATTTCGACAACCAGCCGATCGACATGCCGTTGGACGTGCTGCTGGGCAAAACGCCGAAGATGACGCGTGACGTGACCCGCCTGCAGGCTAAAGGCCAGCCGGTACAGCGCGACAACATTACTTTGGCCGATGCGGTAAAACGTGTTCTGCACCTGCCGGCAGTTGCAGAGAAAACCTTCCTGATCACCATCGGCGACCGTACCGTGACCGGTATGGTGGCACGCGATCAGATGGTCGGGCCATGGCAGATCCCGGTAGCCGACTGCGCGGTTACGACGGCCAGTCTGGACAGTTACTACGGTGAAGCGATGTCGATCGGCGAACGTGCGCCGGTTGCCCTGCTGGACTTCGCCGCTTCCGGCCGCCTGGCTGTGGGGGAAGCGCTGACCAACCTGGCGGCAACCGAGATCGGTTCGCTCAAGCGCGTCAAGCTTTCCGCTAACTGGATGGCCGCCGCCGGTCACCCGGGTGAGGATGCCGGCCTATATGCAGCGGTAAAAGCGGTGGGCGAAGAGCTTTGTCCGGCGCTGGGCATCACCATTCCGGTGGGCAAAGACTCCATGTCGATGAAAACCCGCTGGCAGGAAGGCAACGAGCAGCGCGAAATGACTTCGCCGTTGTCGCTGGTGATCACCGGTTTTGCCCGCGTCGAAGATGTGCGCCACACCGTAACGCCACAGTTGCGAACCGACAAGGGCGACACGGCATTGCTGCTGATCGACCTGGGTAATGGTCATAACGCGCTGGGTGCCACTGCGCTGGCGCAGGTTTACCGTCAACTGGGCGACAAACCGGCCGATGTGCGTAACGTTGAGCAATTGGCGGGCTTCTTCAACGCCATGCAACAATTGGTAGCCGACCGCGCACTGCTGGCCTACCACGACCGCTCCGATGGCGGTCTGTTGGTGACGCTGGCGGAAATGGCGTTTGCCGGCCACTGCGGTGTACAGGTAGATATTCAAGGGTTGGGCGACGACGCGTTGGCAGCGCTGTTCAACGAAGAGTTGGGCGCGGTGATCCAGGTGACGGCCGATCGGCTTGAAGCGGTACAACAGGCGTTTGCTCAGCATGGCCTGACGGACAATGTGCACCACATCGGCAGCGTACAGGCTGGCGATCGCTTTGTGATTACTCAGGGCGACAAACCGGTATACAGCGAAAGCCGTGCCACGTTACGCACCTGGTGGGCGGAAACGACCTGGCAGATGCAGCGTCTGCGCGATAACCCTGAATGTGCCGATCAGGAGCACCAGGCCAAGCAGGACGAGCGCGATCCTGGCCTGAACGTCAAACTGAGCTTTGCACCGGAAGAAGATATTGCGGCACCTTATATTGCCAAGGGCGCACGCCCTAAAGTGGCGGTGCTGCGCGAGCAGGGCGTTAACTCCCACGTTGAGATGGCAGCGGCATTCCACCGCGCCGGTTTCGATGCGGTAGATGTGCACATGAGCGATTTGCTCGAAGGGCGCCGTGACCTGCAGGACTTCCATACTCTGGTGGCCTGTGGCGGTTTCTCTTATGGCGACGTGTTGGGCGCCGGCGAAGGCTGGGCGAAGTCGATTCTGTTCAACGACCGCGTGCGTGACGAGTTCGAATCCTTCTTCCACCGTCCACAGACCTTGGCACTGGGCGTGTGCAACGGTTGTCAGATGATGTCGAACCTGCGCGATCTGATCCCCGGTGCCGAACATTGGCCGCGTTTCGTACGTAACCTGTCAGACCGTTTTGAGGCTCGCTTCAGCCTGGTGGAAGTGGCGGCCAGCCCGTCGCTGTTCATGCAGGGGATGGCGGGTTCGCGTATGCCGATTGCCGTTTCGCACGGTGAAGGGCATGTCGAAGTGCGCGATGCGGCACATTTGGCAGCCCTGGAGCACCATGGTCTGGTGGCATTGCGCTTTGTCGATAATGCCGGTCAGGTTACGGAAAGCTACCCGGCCAACCCGAACGGTTCGCCGAACGGTATCACCGCCGTCACCAGCGCCAATGGGCGTGCAACGGTAATGATGCCGCATCCGGAGCGCGTGTTCCGTACCGTCAGCAACTCATGGCATCCGGAAGAGTGGGGCGAAGACAGCCCGTGGATGCGCATGTTCCGCAACGCCCGTAAGCAGCTGGGTTAAGCGATAACGCTGTGCTAGCCGAAAGGGACGCAAGAAATTGCGTCCCTTTTCTATTTATTTATGGCGATGGCGATTGTCTGCATTTTGCGACAGAGGGTATTTTCACTGTCTCTAAAAAGAGACATGTAACTTACTGATTTATAATGATGTAAAATTAATTGGCTTAAGTTGTCGGTTTTTGGCGACAGGTCGGCGTTTTTTTCTTCGCCCACAGAGCTGAGAATACGAGTGTTTTGGCATTTTTTAATTTATTTTTCTTTAAATTCAGTTGGTTAATAAATTAATTGAAAAGTTGGCACGTTAAGTGCATTATTCTGCTCAGTTGCTCATTCAACTTTTTATGACGGCCCCGTAAATAGACGGAACAGTTGCCTCATAAGCCCCCGAATGATGCCAAAGAAATGGTGCCTATCGTCCAACCAAACCGATAACAGTCGCGCAAGCGCTTTATCAAGCATCGGGCGACACGTGGAGTGAGGCACCGCCTGTATCCAACTGTGATGAGTGTTCATCAATTCCGGATACTTACGGATGCTATTCGTCCTGTTCGATGCCAGCCTTTGGGCTACATCACCCTGGGGACGAGAAATAAGGGCATCCACACATTCTTGCGATGGGGCAGTCTTGCCCCAGCGTCCAATCTCAAAGTCATGTTGGCCTCTCTTTCGTTATCAGTAAGTTCTAACGTTATTCCCCGCCCACCTGCACGATCCCTTTATTTTCCTGACGCTCCGCTGAACGCCGGGCTTTCCTCTCATCGGCGACTCGGTTAGCATCGAAGCAGACTAGAGACAATGAGATGATTTCGTTGAAAAGATGGCGTTTATTTCCCCGTTCGCTACGTCAACTGGTGTTGATGGCGTTCTTGCTGGTGCTGTTACCGCTGCTGGTGCTGGCCTATCAGGCTTACCAGAGTCTGGATCACCTCAGCGCACAAGCGGCGGACATCAATCGCACTACGTTGGTGGATGCACGACGCAGCGAGGCGATGACCAGCGTGGCGTTGGAAATGGAGCGCAGCTACCGCCAATATTGCGTGCTGGTGGATCCCACACTGGCGCGCCTCTATCAGAATCAGCGCAAACAGTATTCGCAAATGCTGGATGCCCATGCCCCGATCCTGCCGGATGAACGCTATTATCAAACCTTGCGCGATCTGTTGACCCAGCTGGCAGCGATTAAATGCCAAAGCAGTGGTCCGGATCCGCAGGCTTCCACGCTGTTAGAATCGTTTTCACGCTCCAATGCCGAGATGGTACAGGCCACGCGTGCCGTGGTGTTTTCACGCGGCCAGCAGCTACAGCAGGCGATTGCCGAGCGCGGTCAGTTCTTCGGCTGGCAGGCACTGATGCTGTTTCTGGTCAGCGTGATGCTGGTGGTGTTGTTCACCCGAATGATCATCGGGCCGGTCAAAGCGGTAGAGAGGATGATCAACCGTTTGGGTGAAGGGCGGGCGCTGGGCAGCACCGACGCCTTTAAAGGTCCCCGTGAATTGCGTTCGCTGGCGCAGCGCATTATTTGGCTGAGCGAGCGCCTGGCGTGGCTGGAGTCGCAGCGCCATGAGTTCTTGCGCCATATCTCGCATGAATTGAAAACGCCGCTGGCCAGCATGCGTGAAGGCACCGAACTGCTGGCGGATGAAGTGGCAGGGCCGCTGACCTCGGATCAAAAAGAGGTGGTGACGATCCTCGATCAAAGCAGCCGACACCTGCAGCAACTGATTGAACAACTGCTGGATTACAACCGCAAACTGGCCGATGGCCCGGCGGAACATGAAAATGTCGAGTTGACCGACATGGTCGATATGGTTGTGGCTGCGCACAGTTTGCCGGCTCGGGCAAAAATGATCCGCACCGAGATCCAACTGGATGCGGAAATATGCTGGGCAGAGCCTACGCTATTAATGCGCGTGCTGGATAATCTCTACTCCAATGCGGTGCACTACGGCAAGGAATCCGGTAACATTTGGATCCGCAGCCGTCAGGTTGGGCAACGGGTGCAGATTGATGTCGCCAACAGCGGCACACCGATCCCCGAAGCCGAGAAAACCATGATTTTCGAGCCTTTTTTCCAGGGTAGTCACCAGCGAAAAGGGGCGGTAAAAGGAAGCGGTCTGGGGCTGAGCATCGCGCAGGATTGTATCCGCCGGATGCGCGGTGAGCTGCAGCTGGTTGAAGTCGCCGGCGCAGACGTCTGCTTCCGTATTGAATTGCCATTAACCGCCGAGAATGAATAATAATGTACACATGGTCTAAACGCCTTCGTCTTACGCAGACCGAACGTTCACCGCGTGCCACACTGGGCACGCCGCTCGGCAAGCGTCGATTTTCTTTTTTAGGCAGCGTGCTTTTTATGCCGTTTCTGCTGGCTGGCTGTGTCGATCGTGCGGTCAGCGGGGGTCTGAATCAACCCCAGCAGGAAGCGATCCCGGATACCAAAGTGGTGGATTACCGCATTGCGGCCTGTGACACCCTGTGGCCGCTGGATGATAAAGACGCGCTGAATAACTCACTTTACTGGCTGCGCGCTATGGACTGTGCCGATCGTATCGGTTCAACCCAGGCGCGTGCGCTGGCAAAAACCGTGCCCGGCAACAGCTGGGACGGCATCTTCAAACAAAGCATTCTGCTGGGCAGCGCCGAACCGACTTCGGGCGAGCGCCGTCAGATTATCGATCGCCTGAACAGTTATCGTCTTGAGTTCCCAAGCTCGCTGCGCCCACTGTTGCAGCTGTGGCGCCAGCAGCAGGTGCTGCAAATCACCCTGTTTGATGAAAAGGCACGCTATCAGCATCTGCAGGAAAGCACCGACAGCCAGATAGACCAGTTGCGCCAGAGCCAGGTTCGCCTGCAAGCGCAGTTGCAGGACACGTCACGCAAGCTGGAAAATCTGACCGATATCGAACGTCAGCTCTCTTCGCGCAAGCAGCTGCAAAGTGAAATCCCGGATAACAGCGGGACACAGCCAAAAACCGACGCAACGGGCAAGAAAGTGGCGCCGGCCAAGGCCGAAGAATCGGACGCTGAGCCGGAAAAGGGCACCGCCCTGCCGATCGAGCCGGAAGATACTTACGCGCCGCCCCCCGCTAATAAGGAGTCTCACGCGCAATGACAGCACGCAAACCGGCCAATTTGTTATTGGTTGACGACGATCCCAGCCTGCTCAAGCTGTTGGGCATGCGCCTGACCAGCGAAGGGTTTCATGTCACCACCGCCGAAAGCGGCCAGGAAGCGCTGCGCCTGTTAGGGCGCGAGAAAATTGATCTGGTGATCAGCGATCTGCGGATGGATGAAATGGACGGCATGGCGCTGTTCGCCGAGATCCAAAAGCACCAGCCGGGCATGCCGGTGATCATTCTGACCGCCCACGGTTCGATCCCGGATGCGGTGGCGGCCACTCAGCAAGGGGTGTTCAGCTTCCTGACCAAACCGGTGGACCGCGATGCGCTGTACAAGGCCATCGACGAAGCGCTGTCGCAGTCATTGCCGGCCGGTGATGACAGCTGGCGTGAAGATATCGTCACCCGCAGTCCCATCATGCTGCGCCTGCTGGAGCAGGCGAAAATGGTGGCGCAGTCGGACGTCAGCGTCTTGATCAACGGCCATAGCGGTACCGGTAAAGAAGTGTTGGCGCAGGCGATCCACGGCGCCAGCCCACGCGGCAAGAAGGCGTTTATCGCCATTAACTGCGGTGCGTTGCCGGAACAACTGTTGGAGTCGGAGCTGTTCGGTCATGCCAAAGGGGCGTTTACCGGCGCGGTCAGCAGCCGTGAAGGGCTGTTCCAGGCCGCCGCGGGCGGGACGCTGTTCCTCGACGAGATTGGCGATATGCCGCTTTCGCTGCAGGTGAAGCTGCTGCGCGTGCTGCAGGAGCGCAAGGTACGCCCGCTGGGCAGTAACCGCGATCTGGACATCGACGTACGCATTATCTCCGCCACCCACCGCGATCTGCAAAAGGCGATGGCGAAAAACGAATTCCGCGAGGATCTGTACTACCGCCTCAACGTGGTGAACCTGAAGATCCCGGCGCTGAACGAGCGGGCCGAGGATATTCCGCTGCTGGCCAATCATCTGCTGCGCGAATCCGCCAAGCGACACAAGCCGTTTGTCCGCAGCTTCTCTTCGGACGCCATGAAACGCCTGATGACCGCCAGCTGGCCGGGCAACGTGCGCCAACTGGTGAACGTGATCGAGCAGTGCGTGGCCCTGACCTCAGCGCCGGTGATCAGCGAGGCGTTGGTAGAGCAGGCGTTGGAAGGGGAAAACACCGCATTGCCGACTTTTGTCGAGGCGCGTAATCAGTTTGAATTGCACTATTTACGCAAGCTGTTGCAGATCACCAAGGGTAACGTCACCCAGGCCGCGCGCATGGCGGGCCGTAACCGTACCGAGTTTTATAAATTGCTGTCGCGCCATGAACTGGACGCCAACGATTTTAAAGAATGATGTTTTCCGCAGCGGCCTGCGCACGCAGGTTCTCAACAAACGCGGCGGAATGATTTACACTCCGTTCTCAATTGCTGGCATGACCAAACGCAAAGAACCATGGAACGTATTAAGCGGGATCCTAAACAATGAGCAGATCACTTTCCATCGCACTGGCCCAGTTGAATCTGCTGGTCGGTGACATCGAAGGCAACACCGAACGAATGTTGCAAACCGTGCAACAGCAGCAGAAGGCGGGAGCCGATCTGGTCATGTTCACCGAACTGGCGCTGTCCGGCTATCCGCCGGAAGATCTGCTGTATCGCAACGACTTTTACCAACGTTGTGACGAGCAACTTCTGCGTCTGCAGCAGGCCTCCACCGACGTGGCGATCCTGGTCGGTCATCCGTGGCGTGAAGGCGACAAACTCTATAATGCGCTGTCGCTGTTTTCTGAAGGGCAGTTGCTGGCGCGTTACTTCAAACAGCAGTTGCCGAACTACGGCGTATTCGATGAGAAGCGCTACTTCCAGGCCGGTAATGACACCTGCGTGGTTGAGCTGAAAGGCTACCGTTTGGGCCTGCTGATTTGCGAAGACTTGTGGTTCCCTGAGCCGGTTGATGCCGCCAGGGCCGCCGGTGCCGAAATGATTCTGTCGATCAATGCATCGCCTTACAACCGCGAAAAGCCGTACATCCGTAAAACCCTGATGGCCGGCCATTGCCAGCGTACCCATTTGCCGTTGGTGTACCTGAACCAGATTGGCGGCCAGGATGAGCTGATTTTTGACGGCTGTTCGAAAGTCTTCGACGCAGCCGGCAACATGACCCATCGCCTGGCGGCATTTGCCGAGCAGGTAACCCTGCTGGAATTCAACGAGCTGGACGTGGTACCGATGACCGCTCCGGCCGCCGAACTGCCGCAGCTGGCACAGGTCTATGAAGCCCTGGTGCTGGCGGTGCGCGATTACGTGACCAAAAACGGCTTCAAGGGTGCCGTACTGGGGCTTTCCGGCGGTATCGATTCGGCGCTGACGCTGGCGATTGCCGTCGATGCGCTGGGCAAAGACAAGGTGCAGGCGCTGATGATGCCGTTCCGTTATACCGCGGACATCAGCATTGCCGACGCCAGGGAAGAAGCTGAAATTCTGGGCATTGAATTCGATATCGTCTCGATTGAGCCAATGTTCGACGCCTTTATGGGCCAGCTGACGCCCATGTTCGCGGGGACCGAGCGCGATACCACGGAAGAGAACCTGCAGGCGCGCTGTCGCGGCGTGGTGTTGATGGCGCTGTCCAACAAGCGCCGCAGCATCGTGTTGACCACCGGCAACAAAAGCGAGATGGCCGTAGGTTACGCCACGCTGTATGGTGATATGGCCGGCGGCTTCGACGTGTTGAAGGACGTGCCTAAAACGCTGGTGTTCAAGCTGTCCGAATACCGCAATACCGTCTCTTACGTGATCCCGCAGCGCGTTATCGATCGCCCACCGTCCGCCGAGCTGGCACCGGATCAGCTCGATCAGGACAGCCTGCCGCCGTACGACATTCTGGATGCGATTCTGGAAGGTTACGTCGAGCGCGATAAATCGGTTGCCGATCTGGTGGCCGAAGGCTTCGACGAGGCGATCGTTCGCAAGGTGATACGCCTGGTGGATATTAACGAATACAAGCGGCGTCAGGCCGCCGTCGGGCCGCGCATCACCGCCCGCAATTTCGGCAAAGACCGCCGCTACCCAATCACATCCGGCTTTGGCCGCAAAAATTGGTAAAGGAAAGAAGATGAAAAAGATCGACGCTATTATCAAGCCGTTCAAACTGGATGATGTCCGTGAAGCGCTGGCTGAAGTTGGCATTACCGGGATGACCGTGACCGAAGTGAAAGGCTTTGGCCGTCAGAAAGGGCACACTGAGCTGTACCGTGGCGCTGAGTACATGGTCGATTTTCTGCCGAAGGTGAAAATTGAGATCGTCGTGGCCGACGATATCGTCGATACCTGCGTGGAAACCATCATGCAGACCGCGCAGACCGGTAAAATCGGCGACGGTAAAATCTTTGTCTTCGACGTGGCGCGCGTAGTGCGTATCCGGACCGGCGAACAAGACGAAGAAGCGATTTGATTTAACCTTTCCGGTCTGAATCCCCCAAGGGCGCAGCATGCTGCGCCCTTGTCGTATCTGAAGCTTTCAGCGTTAGCATTCTAAAAAAGCGAAGGCTATCGCGTTTTTGATACTTTTCCCGATCGCTTCACCGCGCCGATGGCTACACTCAACGCAACTGCCTTGCCTGAGATGATTATTCATGATGACGCTGCGCCAAATCCGCCATTTTATCGCGGTGGCCGAAACCGGTTCGATCTCTGCCGCTGCCCAGGCGGTGTTTGTTTCCCAGTCTTCGCTGACGCTGGCCATCCAGCAGTTGGAAACCGACATCGGCGTACGTCTGTTTGAGCGTCACGCCAAGGGCATGAACCTGACGCATCAGGGTCACCAGTTTCTGCGCCAGTCTTATCTGATCCTTGCCACGGTGGACAACGCCAAGCGTAGCCTGCAACTGGGAACCGAAAGCCTGACCGGCAAGTTGACCATCGGCGTGACCAGCCTGGTGGCAGGCTACTTTTTGGTCGAGCTGCTTAAGCGCTTTAAATCGGCATACCCCAACGTCACCATTCAGGTGATTGAAGACGAGCGGCCCTATATTGAGCATCTGCTGGTCAGTGGAGAAATCGATATTGGCGTGCTGATCCTGTCGAACATCGAAGATCGCGATGCGCTGCAAAGCGAAGTCCTGATGCACTCACCTTATCGCCTGTGGTTACCACCGCTGCATCCACTGCTGGATCATGAAAGCATCAGCCTGGCGGATGTGGCGAAGTTGCCACTGATCCAGCTTAATGCCGACGAAATGGACGTGCATGCGCGGCGTATCTGGGCGCGCGCAGGCTTAAAACCGGAAATAGCCATGAAAACCGCTTCAACCGAGGCGGTACGCAGCCTGGTAGCGGCGGGAATGGGCGTTTCTATCTTGCCGGACATGGCCTACCGCGCCTGGTCTCTGGAAGGCAATATGATTGAGGCACGCAAGCTGGCGGATCTGCTGGAACCGCTGGATATCGGCCTGGCATGGCGGCGCGGTAGTGCACGGCCGGAGCTGGTTACGCCGTTTCTCACCATTGCACGTGAAAACGGCAATATGCACGCGGCTGGGCTGAAGCATTCGATTTAATCGAACGCGTCGTTCAGTATTTAGAATTTGTTGGCTGCCTGATGCTCGCTTAGTCTGATTAAAACTAACTTATTTCACATTTAGTTAACGTTTTTGTCACTCAGAGGCGATACGCAATGGCAGATGTGCACCTCCTTTCAGGTTTATCCTGTCAGCAATTCATTAACGGTCAATCGGTCGAAGGCGAAGGCCAGCAAGAGTGCATCGTTAATCCGGCGAATGGCGAGACCTTGGTCTCGATCACCGAAGCCTCGTCCGCTCAGGTCGGCAACGCAGTGAAAGCGGCGCAACAGGCGTTCGCTTCCTGGTCGCGGACTACGCCGGCCTACCGCGCGGCTATTCTGTTGCGTATTGCCGATGCCATCGAGCGGCAGGCCGAACGCCTGGCCGGTCTGGAGGCACTCAACTGCGGCAAACCGCTACATCAGGCGCTCAATGACGACCTGCCGGCGGCCATCGACGTCTTTCGTTTCTTTGCCGGCGCGGTGCGCACCCAACAGGGGCAGTTGGCCGGAGAATATATCGAAGGGCACACCTCAATGATCCGCCGCGACCCGATCGGCGTGGTGGCCTCTATTGCGCCCTGGAATTATCCGTTGATGATGGCGGCGTGGAAAATTGCGCCGGCGCTGGCCGCGGGCAACACCGTGGTATTCAAACCTTCCGAACACACGCCTCTGACCATTTTGGCGCTGGTGCCCGCGTTACAGGAGATCCTGCCGCCGGGGGTGCTGAATATCGTCTACGGCGGCGGGGAAGGGGTTGGCAGCCATTTGGTCGGCCACCCGCAGGTGCGGCTGGTGTCGGTCACCGGCGATATCGTCACCGGGCAAAAAATTCTGCAGGCGGCGGCGAAAAGCGTCAAACGCACGCACCTGGAGCTGGGGGGCAAGGCACCGGTGATTGTCTGCGACGACGCCGATTTGGACGAGGTGGTCAACAGCATTCGTACCTATGGCTACTACAACGCCGGGCAAGACTGCACCGCCGCCTGCCGCATCTACGCGCAGGCGGGGATCTATCCGAAGCTGGTGGATGCGTTGGGCGAAGCGGTTGCCAGCCTGCGTTTTGCCCGTAAACGCGATGAGGATAACGAAATCGGTCCGCTGATCAGCAGTCGTCAGCGCGATCGCGTCGCCAGCTTTGTCGAGCGTGCGCTCAGCCAGCCACACATTGAATTGATCACCGGCGCCGCCGCGCATTCCGGCCCGGGTTTCTATTACCAGCCCACGCTGCTTGCCGGCTGTCTGCAAAGCGATGAAATCGTCCAGCGAGAGGTATTTGGCCCGGTGGTGAGCATCACTCGCTTTGAACATCTGGAACAGGCGGTCAACTGGGCAAACGATTCCGAGTACGGTCTGGCCTCATCGATCTGGACGCAGAATATCGATCGGGCGCTGCATATCGCTGCCCATCTGCAATACGGCAGTACCTGGATCAACACCCATTTCACCCTGGCGAGTGAAATGCCGCACGGGGGCCTGAAGCGCTCCGGCTACGGCAAGGATCTTTCCAGCGATTCACTGCAGGACTACAGCGTTGTCAGGCATGTAATGGCGAAATTCAAAGCCAGCTTCTAACGGTTTCACAAAATAAAACCAGGGCGGCAGCCGTTCCCTGCCGCACACAGATAGGCTACACAGGGGTAATTACGATGGGAAAAACTACCGCAGCCACCACCACAGTTTCCGCGCTCTGTTTTACCGTACTTTGCGGTTTGGCCCAGGCGGCCGATCTGCCGCAGGCGCTCGGCAAGGGCGAAGGGCGACTGGATATCATTGCCTGGCCCGGCTATATCGAACGCGGCCAGTCCGATAAAAACTACGACTGGGTCAGCCAGTTTGAAAAGCAAACCAGCTGTGCGGTGAATGTGAAAACCGCCGCCACTTCCGACGAAATGGTCAGCCTGATGGCAAAAGGAGGCTACGACCTGGTCACTGCATCCGGCGACGCATCGCTGCGGCTGATTTTCGGCAAGCGGGTGCAGCCGATCAATACCGCGTTGATCCCTAACTGGAAAAACATCGACCCGCGCTTGTTAAACGGTGCCTGGTACACCCTGGACGGAAAAACTTACGGCACGCCCTATCAGTGGGGCCCGAACCTGCTGATGTACAACACCAAAACTTTCCCGACGCCGCCGGACAGCTGGGCGGTGGTGTTCCAGCAGCAGAACCTGCCGGATGGCAAAACCAACCAGGGCCGGGTTCAGGCCTACGATGGGCCAATCTATATCGCCGATGCGGCGTTGTTCCTGAAGGCCACGCAGCCGCAGCTTGGTATCAGCGATCCGTATCAGCTTAACGAAGAGCAGTATCAGGCAGCGTTGAAACTGCTGCGTACCCAGCATGCATTGATTCATCGCTACTGGCATGACACCTCGGTACAAATGAGCGATTTCAAAAACGAAGGCGTGGTCGCCTCCAGCGCCTGGCCGTATCAGGCCAATGCCCTGAAAGGGGAAGGCCAACCGATCGGGACGGTGTTCCCGAAAGAGGGGGTGACCGGTTGGGCCGACACCACCATGCTGCACGCCGATGCCAAACACCCGAACTGCGCCTACCTGTGGATGAACTGGTCGCTGGAACCGAAAGTGCAGGGCGACGTTGCCGCCTGGTTCGGTTCTGTCCCGGCTTCGCCGGCGGGTTGCAAAGCCAGCACGCTGTTGGGTGATAAAGGTTGCGAGACCAACGGTTTCAACCAGTTCGACAAGATTGCCTTCTGGAAAACGCCACAGGCGCAGGGCGGAAAATTCGTGCCCTACAGCCGCTGGACTCAGGATTACATCGCCATCATGGGCGGTCGGTAACCCGTGCGGGCGTAGTTCGCTACGCCCGATTAACGTCAATCAGGAGCGCAGATCATGACCATTGCCGTGCAATTTATCGATGTTTCGCGAAGCTTCGGCGAGGTTCGCGCCGTGGACCGGGTTTCAATCGAGATACAAGACGGGGAATTCTTCTCCATGCTCGGGCCTTCCGGCTCGGGGAAAACCACCTGCCTGCGGTTGATCGCCGGTTTCGAACAGCTCACTGCCGGCTCGATTCGTATTCACGGGCAGGAGGCCGCCAATTTGCCGCCGTATCAGCGCGACGTGAATACCGTCTTCCAGGATTACGCGCTGTTCCCACACATGTCGGTGCTGGAAAACGTCGCTTACGGGCTGATGGTTAAAGGCGTCGCCAAGCGTGAACGCCTGGCCCGCGCGCAGGAAGCGCTGGACAGCGTAGCGCTGGGGTTTGTTGCCGAGCGCAAACCGGCGCACCTTTCCGGCGGCCAGCGACAGCGTGTCGCACTGGCTCGCGCACTGGTCAATCGGCCACGGGTGCTGCTGCTGGATGAACCGCTCGGCGCGCTGGATCTCAAGCTGCGCGAGCAGATGCAAGGGGAGTTGAAAAAGCTGCAGCGTCAGCTCGGCATCACCTTTATTTTCGTTACCCACGATCAGAGTGAAGCGCTGTCGATGTCTGACCGGGTGGCGGTGTTCAACAATGGCCGTATTGAACAGGTGGACGCGCCGCGTGAACTCTACATGCGACCGAAGACGCCGTTTGTCGCCGAGTTTGTCGGCACCTCAAACGTGGTGCGTAGCGATTTGGCGCAGCGGTTGTTGGGGCAGGCTGCTACCTTCTCGATCCGTCCCGAGCATATTCGGCTAGCGGATCAGGCCGGCGCGGCGCAGGGGGAAATTCAGGTGCAGGGTACGC
Organism: Serratia sp. OS31; assembly: GCF_014164835.1. Classification (NCBI taxonomy): domain Bacteria; kingdom Pseudomonadati; phylum Pseudomonadota; class Gammaproteobacteria; order Enterobacterales; family Yersiniaceae; genus Serratia; species Serratia sp. OS31. The sequence goes on from NZ_JACJFQ010000019.1 coordinate 39,520, forward strand.
TGCAGGAGATCCATTATCAGGGAGCGGCGACGCGCTACGAAATTGCGTTGAACAGCGGTGAGAAACTGCTGGTCAGCCAGGCGAACCCTCAGTGGCACGCCGATGGGCAGCCACATCTGATCGGCCAACCGGTCACCGCCTGCTGGTCGCGCGAGGCGATGGTGCCATTGCTGGAGGCGAGGTGAAATGGAGATGAGCATCGATTATCCCGCGCCGCGCCGCGGTACCTTGCGCACCCTGTCGACCTACTTATATCGTCGGCCGACGCTGTACCTGCTGCTGTTACTGGTGCCGCCGCTGCTGTGGTTTGGCGCGGTCTACCTCGGCTCGCTGCTGACGCTGCTGTGGCAGGGTTTTTACACCTTCGACGACTTCACCATGACGGTGACGCCGGATCTGACTTTCGATAACCTGCGGGCGCTGTTCAACCCCGCCAATTACGACATCATTCTGCGAACGCTGACGATGGCGGTACTGGTGTCCCTGGCCAGCGCGGTGCTGGCGTTTCCGATTGCCTATTATATGGCGCGTTACACCAGCGGCCGCACCAAGGCGTTTTTCTACATCGCGGTGATGATGCCGATGTGGGCCAGTTATATCGTCAAGGCCTACGCCTGGACACTGCTGTTGGCGAAGGATGGCGTAGCGCAATGGTTCCTGCAGCATCTCGGGCTGGAGCCGTTGCTGGCGGCGATCCTGACCGTACCGGGCGTCGGCGGCAACACGCTATCCACCTCCGGGTTGGGCCGTTTTTTGGTGTTTGTTTATATCTGGCTGCCGTTCATGATCCTGCCGATCCAGGCGGCGCTGGAACGCCTGCCTCCTTCGCTGCTGCATGCATCGGCGGATCTGGGTGCCCGACCGGCGCAGACCTTTCGCTACGTGATCCTGCCGCTGGCAGTGCCGGGGATCGCCGCCGGGTCAATTTTCACCTTCTCGCTGACGCTGGGGGACTTTATCGTGCCGCAGCTGGTGGGGCCGCCGGGCTACTTTATCGGCAGCATGGTCTACGCCCAGCAAGGGGCGATCGGCAATATGCCTATGGCCGCGGCCTTTACTCTGGTGCCGATCGTACTGATCGCGATTTATCTTTCCATTGTGAAACGTCTGGGGGCCTTCGATGCACTCTGAACGCGCGCCGTTAGGGCTAAAACTGGCCGCCTGGGGCGGACTGATTTTCCTGCATTTCCCGTTGGCGATTATCGCCCTCTACGCCTTCAACACCGAGGATGCGGCATTCAGCTTCCCGCCAAAGGGGTTTACGCTGCATTGGTTCAGCGTTGCCGCCGGGCGTCAGGACATTATCGATGCGATGCTGCTGTCCGCGCAGATTGCCGCGTTGGCCACCGTCGTGGCACTGGTGCTGGGCACTCTGGCGGCAGCGGCTCTTTACCGGCGTGACTTCTTCGGTAAAGACAGCATTTCGTTGCTGCTGCTGTTGCCGATCGCGCTGCCGGGCATTGTCACCGGTCTGGCACTGCTGGCGGCGTTTAAGGCGTTGAATATCGAACCGGGGGTGCTGACCATCGTCATTGGCCATGCCACCTTCTGCGTGGTGATCGTGTTCAACAACGTGATTGCTCGTTTCCGCCGAACTTCCTACAGCCTGATCGAAGCCTCTATGGATCTCGGTGCCGACGGCTGGCAAACCTTCCGCTACGTGATATTGCCCAACCTTGGCTCGGCGCTGCTGGCCGGAGGCATGCTGGCGTTCGCGTTGTCGTTTGATGAAATCATTGTCACCACCTTCACCGCCGGCCATGAGCGCACGCTACCGCTGTGGTTGCTGAACCAGCTAGGTCGCCCGCGTGATGTGCCGATCACCAACGTGGTGGCGCTGTCGGTGATGTTGCTGACCATGATCCCGATTTTGGGGGCCTATTACCTGACCAAAGGCGGCGAAAGCGTCGCCGGCAGCGGCAAATAACCTCTGACCCTAATGCGTACCAGACATCTTATAAAAGGATAACCCTATGCAAAGCCAACTGTTGATTAACGGCCAACTGGTTACCGGCCAGGGCGAGTTGTTGCCGGTGTATAACCCGGCAACCGGAGAGGTGGTGGTGCAGGTGGCTGAAGCCAGTGCAGAGCAGGTCGATCAGGCGGTATTGGCGGCCGACGCCGCGTTTGTCGAATGGGGCCAGACCACACCGAAAGAACGCGCTGAGCACCTGTTGAAGCTGGCGGACCTGATCGACCACCATGCGGAAACTTTCGCCCGCCTGGAGTCGCTTAACTGCGGCAAACCTTACCACTGCGTATTGAACGATGAGTTGCCGGCGGTGGCGGATGTCTTCCGCTTCTTCGCCGGTGCCAGCCGTTGCCTGAGTGGGCTGGCGGCCGGTGAATACCTGGCCGGGCACACGTCGATGATCCGCCGTGATCCGTTGGGCGTGGTGGCCTCGATCGCCCCCTGGAACTACCCGCTGATGATGGCGGCATGGAAGCTGGCTCCGGCATTGGCGGCAGGGAACTGCGTGGTGCTCAAGCCTTCGGAACAAACCCCGCTGACCACCTTCAAGCTGGCAGAGCTGGCCGCCGATGTGTTCCCTGCGGGCGTATTCAACGTGCTGTTTGGCCGTGGCGCCAGCGTCGGTGACCGGCTGACCGGCCATGACAAAGTGCGTATGGTATCGCTGACCGGCTCAATCGCTACCGGCGAACACATCATTGCCCATACCGCGCCCGGCATTAAACGTACCCATATGGAGCTGGGCGGCAAAGCACCGGTGCTGGTGTTCGACGACGCCGATCTGCAACAGGTGGTCGAGGGCATCCGCAGCTTTGGTTTCTACAACGCCGGGCAGGATTGTACCGCCGCCTGCCGGATTTACGCCCAGAAAGGCATTTACCCGCAGCTGGTGAAAGCCTTGGGTGAGGCTATCGGCAGCCTGAAAATGGGCCGGCCGGAAGATCCTGACAGCGAACTCGGCCCGTTGATCACCGCTCAGCATCTGGAGCGGGTGGTGGGTTTTGTCGATAGAGCCAAGGCGCTGCCGCACGTGCAGGTGGTGACCGGTGGTGAGCGAGTCAACGGCCCCGGCTATTATTTCCAGCCAACGCTGCTGGCCGGTGCGCGCCAGGAAGACGAGATTGTGCAGCGCGAAGTGTTCGGCCCGGTGGTGACCGTCACGGCATTCGAGGACGAGGCGCAGGTGTTGGCCTGGGCCAACGAGTCACAGTATGGCCTGGCGTCGTCGCTGTGGACCCGGGATGTCGGCCGGGCACACCGTCTAAGCGCTCGTCTGCAGTATGGCTGCACCTGGGTGAATACCCATTTCATGCTGGTGAGTGAAATGCCGCACGGGGGGCAAAAGCTGTCCGGTTACGGCAAGGATATGTCGATGTATGGTCTGGAAGACTACACTGCGATACGTCATGTGATGTTCAAACATTGATTTTACTGTATTTATCCGCAAAATAACGCGGCCTTCAGACCGGCCCCGCCGGTCTGATGATAATAAAAACTGAAAGGAAGCCAATTATGGGCATCACCAGACGCGATTTTCTTAATGGAGTGGCGATCACCATCGCTGCCGGGCTGACGCCGATGCAGATCCTGCGGGCATCGCCGCAAACTGCCAATCAAACCCTTTACTATCCGCCGACGCTGACAGGGTTGCGGGGCAACCACCCCGGTTCCTTTGAACATGCCCACCAATTGGGGCGTGACGGCAGGGCCTTCGATTTTGCCGCCGTACCGGCGACGGAAGAGTTTGATCTGGTGGTGGTCGGTGCCGGGATCAGCGGGCTGGCGGCAGCTTGCTTCTGGCAGCAAATGAAGGGGACGCAGCAGCGTATTCTGCTGATCGACAATCATGATGATTTTGGCGGCCACGCCAAACGCAATGAATTCAGCAGTGAGAACGGGACGATCCTCGGCTATGGCGGCAGCGAGTCGTTGCAGTCGCCGCGTTCCAACTTTAGCCCGGTGGCGATGGGCCTGCTGAAGAAGCTGGGCGTCAGCATCGACAACCTGGAAAAGGCTTTCGACACCACCTTTTACCCCAATCTGAACCTGAGTCGCGGCGTCTATTTCGACCGTAAGAACTTTGGCGTCGACAAAGTGGTGAGCGGTGACCCTGGGCGTATGGTGGCGGATGATATTCCGCACGACCGCCTCAATGGCCGCTCCTATGAAGCCTTTATCGGCGATTTCCCGCTGCCGGAAAGTGACCGCCAGGCGCTGATTGCACTGCATACGGTGGACAAAGACTACCTGCCGGAAATGAGCCAGGAGCAGAAAAGCGAGTGGCTCGACAAGCACAGCTATACCGAATTCCTGCGTGAAAAGGTGGGCCTGAGCGAAATGGCCATTCGCTATTTTCAGCAGACCACCAGCGACTTCCAGGCGGTGGGGATTGACGCGACCTCGTGCAGCGACGCCCGCATTTGTGACCTGCCGGGCCTGAACGGCATGAATTTACCGCCGCTGGACGAAGAGTCGCAGGCGGATCTCGACGATCCTTACGTGTTCCACTTCCCGGACGGCAACGCCACCCTGACGCGTTTGATGGTACGTCATCTGATCCCGGCCGTTTCACCTGGCGGCAAAGACATGAATGACATCGTTCTCGCCAGGTTTGATTACAGCCAGCTCGACCGGGCCGAGTCACCGGTAAAACTGCGATTGAACAGCACCGGACTGCACGCAGCCAACGTTGGTGATAAGGTCGAAGTGACCTACATGACCGGAGAGAAGATGACCAAGGTGCGCGCCGGCCAGGTGGTGATGGCCGGGTATAACATGATGATCCCTTACCTGGTGCCGGAAATGTCGGCCGAACAGCAAGAGGCGCTGAAGCAGAACGTGAAGTCGCCGCTGGTGTACAGCAAAGTGGTGATCCGCAACTGGCAGCCGTTTATCAAACTGGGCGTGCACGAAGTTTACTCCCCAACCGCCCCTTATTGCCGCGTGAAGCTGGATTATCCGGTGAGCATGGGCGGCTATCAGCATCCCAGCGATCCTGACCAGCCGATTGGCCTGCATATGGTGTACGTGCCGACGTTGGCAGGCAGCGGACTCAGCCCGCGTGAACAGTCTCGCAAAGGCCGCGCCCTGCTGCTGGGGACGCCGTTTGAAGCGCATGAACAGATGATCCGCGAACAGTTGCAAGGCATGCTGGGGTCTGCCGGCTTCGATCATCAGCGCGATATTGAAGCCATTACCGTTAACCGCTGGTCACACGGTTACTCTTACTTCCTTAACGGGCTGTTTGACGATGAGGACGAGGCGAAGAAGATCATTGAGACAGCGCGCCAGCCGATCGGCAAAATCGTGATTGCCAACTCGGATTCAGACTGGAGCCCGTACGCCAACTCGGCGATCGACCAGGCATGGCGCGCGGTCAATGAGCTGGCCTATGGCAAGGTTGCCGCGAAGGAGGGAGCATGAGAATGCGTTCACTGTATTTGCTGACCTTACTGGCGGCGGGCGGCTCGGCCCAGGCGATGTCGGCCGGGGAATACGTGGCCAAGGCCGGTGACTGTACCGCCTGCCATACCGCGCCGGGGGGCGCCTTGTTTGCCGGCGGCATGAAATTCCCGACCCCGCTGGGCAATATTTACGCCACCAATATCACGCCGGACCAACAGCATGGCATCGGTGCTTATTCTTTTGACGAGTTTGATCGGGCCATGCGTCAGGGGATCGCTAAAGATGGCCACCGGCTTTATCCGGCGATGCCCTATACCTCTTACGCCAAAATGAATGCGGAAGATATGCGTGCGCTGTATGACTACCTGATGAAGGAAGTACCGGCGCAGAATACCGCCAACCGCGACAGTGACATCAGTTGGCCGTTGTCGATGCGCTGGCCGCTGGCGGTATGGAATCAACTGTTCCATGACGATACGCCTTACCAGCCGGACCACAACCAGAGCGCAGAGTGGAATCGCGGCGCCTATTTGGTTCAGGGGGCGGGGCACTGCGGCAGTTGCCATACGCCGCGTGGCTGGGCGATGCAGGAAAAAGGTCTGGACAGCAAAGAGCCGGCCTTCCTGAGCGGCGCCGAGCTGGACGGTTGGTACGCTTCCGGGTTACGCGGAATGAAACAGGAACAAGTGGTTGCCCTGTTGAAAACCGGGCGCAGCCAACATGCGGCGGTTTCCGGGCCGATGAGCGAAGTGGTGAGCCACAGTACGCAGTATCTTACCGAGGGCGATCTGAACGCTATGGCCACCTATTTGCACAGTCTGGCGGCGGAACAACCTGCGGCGCAGAAAGTGACGCCGCTGGCCGCCGACCATCAGCAGGCGGGGCAGCGCAGCTATGCGATGTACTGTTCAACCTGTCATGGCAATAAGGGCGAGGGCAGCGACAACACCATTCCTGCGTTGGCGGGCAACACGACGGTGACGGCAGAAAATCCGATCACTGCGCTGCGCGTGGTGCTGGAAGGTGCACACACGCCAATCACCCAACACGCCACCGCGATCGCCATGCCGGGCTATGCCTGGGCACTGGATGACCAGCAGGCAGCCGATTTGATGAGCTATCTAAGAGGCAGTTGGGGGAATCAGGCGGCACCGGTGACGGCGCAGCAGGTGCAGGAGACGCGCAAGCTGGCGGAGAAATAACATCAGGGCGCGGCATCACAGGCCGCGCCCTTTTCAATTACATCACCTTGTGTGGGCCGAAGCATTCGTAGTGGATACGATCGGCACTGACGCCCATCTCCAGCAGCTGTTTGCCTACGTGCTGCATAAAGGGTACCGGTCCGCAGAAGTAGTAATGCATCTGCGGGGTGCTGAGCGTTTCGCGCAGGGCGCTGAGATCCATCAGGCCACGGCTCTGGTAGTCTCGGCCTTCAACATCATTAGCATTCGGTTGGTTGTACCACACGTGGCGGCTCAGGTTTGGCATGCGCCCGGCGATGTCCGCCACTTCATCGGCAAAGGCGTGAACGCTGCCGTTTTCCGCCGCGTGCAGCCAGTGCACGTCTGCCTGATGTCGGTTATCGTGCAGGGTATTGAGCATGCCGAGCATGGGCGTTTGGCCAACGCCGGCGGAGATCAACGCCACTGGAGTATCCGGCTTGGCTTCGAGGAAGAAATCCCCGTGCGGCGGAGCAAGGTAAATCACGTCGCCTTCTTTGGCCTGCTGATGCAGGAAGTTCGAAACCTTACCCTGATCTTCACGCTTCACCGCAATGCGATAGTATTCGCCGTTCGGGGAGGTGGTCAGCGAGTATTGGCGAATCTCCTGGTTCTCCATGCTGTCGTGCTTGATATACACCGCCAGGTATTGCCCCGGTTTGAAGTCGATGACCCGGCCACCGTCAACCGGCGCCAGCACGAAGCTGCAAATCACCTCGCTCTGCGGCTGTTTTTTGACGATGCGGAAAGCGCGCAGATCGCGCCAGCCACCGTCGGCGCTTTCGCTGGCCTGATAAATCTGGCCTTCACGCTGGATAAACACGTCCGCCAGTACGCCATAGGCTTTGCCCCAGGCATCCAGCACTTCCTGACCCGGGCTGAACATTTCGTCGAGAGTTGCCAGTAAATGGCCACCGACAATCTGATATTGATCCGGCTGAATATTCAGGCTGGTGTGCTTCTGGGCAATACGTTCTACCGCCGGCAGCAGCGCCGCCAGATTTTCGATATTCGCGGCATAGGCGCAGATCGCATCGAACAGCGCCTGACGCTGATCGCCATTGCGCTGATTGTTCATATTGAACACGTCTTTTAGTTCGGGATTGTGCTCGAACATACGATCGTAGAAATGTGCGGTCAGCTTCGGCCCGGTAGCGGCCAGCAGGGGAATGGTAGATTTTACGGTGGCGATGGTTTGGCTATCCAGCATGGCAGCGCTCCTTGGTCGTTCATTATTGGAATAATCTAATGATGCATTTTAAATGCATCTTTAAGTTTAAGCGCATCCTAACGGTTTCTGTGGTGGCTGTAAATACCCCTGTTTTTGTTGCGGGGTCGGCGAGCGGCGATCCCGCTCACAGAACATGAAAAAACCGCATTCTCAGCATGAGTAAAAGTCCGTTGCCGAATGGGGGGATTTATCGGATCAAAGCCTTGCCGCGCCTAATGCCAATCGTTTGCGTAAAAACCTCTGTCAAGGCCTATCCTCAGTAGGGGGAAACAGTTTACACTGTGCCCCAGAACCCAAACGGGTAGTTATTTGGTGATTTTTTAGTTAGCCGATTTAAGTCAGGAGAAGCCGGATGTTAAAGCGTGAAATGAACATTGCTGATTACGATGCCGAACTGTGGCGTGCAATGGAGCAAGAAGTGGTGCGTCAGGAAGAGCACATTGAGCTGATTGCGTCTGAGAACTACACCAGCCCGCGCGTGATGCAGGCTCAGGGTTCCCAGCTGACCAACAAATACGCTGAAGGTTATCCGGGCAAGCGTTATTACGGCGGCTGCGAATACGTGGATATCGTTGAGCAACTGGCTATCGACCGTGCCAAAGAGCTGTTCGGTGCCGATTACGCCAACGTACAGCCGCACTCCGGCTCCCAGGCTAACTTCGCCGTTTACACCGCGCTGCTGCAGCCGGGCGACACCATTTTGGGGATGAACCTGGCGCACGGCGGCCACCTGACCCACGGTTCACCGGTTAACCTGTCCGGCAAGCTGTATAACGTGGTGCCTTACGGCATCGACGAAAAAGGCCAAATCGATTACGAAGACCTGGCCAAGCAGGCGCAAACCCACAAGCCAAAAATGATCATCGGCGGCTTCTCTGCCTTCTCCGGTATCGTTGACTGGGCAAAAATGCGTGAAATCGCCGACAGCATCGGCGCTTACCTGTTCGTCGATATGGCGCACGTTGCGGGCCTGATCGCCGCCGGTGTTTATCCGAACCCGGTTCCACACGCTCACATCGTGACCACCACCACCCACAAAACCCTGGCGGGTCCGCGCGGCGGCCTGATCCTGGCGAAAGGCGGTGATGAAGATCTGTACAAGAAGCTGAACTCCGCCGTGTTCCCGGGCGGGCAGGGCGGCCCGCTGATGCACGTGATTGCCGGTAAAGCGGTAGCGCTGAAAGAAGCGATGGAGCCTGAGTTCAAGATCTACCAGCAGCAAGTGGCCGATAACGCCAAAGCGATGGTGGAAGTGTTCCTGGAGCGCGGTTACAAAGTGGTTTCCGGTGGTACCCATAACCACCTGTTCCTGTTGGATCTGGTTGACAAGAATCTGACCGGTAAAGAAGCTGACGCCGCCCTGGGCCGCGCTAACATCACCGTGAACAAAAACAGCGTGCCAAACGATCCTAAGAGCCCGTTCGTCACCTCTGGCGTGCGTATCGGTACTCCGGCAGTGACTCGCCGTGGTTTCAAAGAAGCTGAAGTGCGTGAGCTGGCCGGCTGGATCTGCGACGTGTTGGACAACATCAACGATGAAGCCACCATCGAACGCACCAAGAAGAAAGTGTTGGATATCTGCGCCCGCCTGCCGGTTTACGCCTAATTCCGCTTTCTGTTTAAAAACCCGCTTCGGCGGGTTTTTTTATGCTTGTGGTCGGTAAACTGTGAACTGTCTTGCACTCTATGGACTCGCTCCTGAATGTACATTGCTAGCCAGTGTGAGCTCTGTCAAAGTATTGCCTTCACACCGGAGGGATCATGGTTCTGCAATCAACACGTTGGCTCGCTCTCAGTTATTTCACCTACTTCTTTTCTTACGGCATCTTCTTACCCTTTTGGGGCGTTTGGTTAAAAGGCGAGGGCATACCGCCTGAAACCATCGGTATTCTGCTCGGCGCCGGGTTGGTTGCGCGTTTCCTCGGAAGTTTGCTGATTGCTCCCCGGGTTAAGGATCCCTCTCATTTGGTGACGGCTTTGCGGCTGCTGGCATTGCTGACGCTGGCTTTTGCCATCGGGTTCTGTTTCGGTAACGGCTGGGGCTGGCTGATGTTGGTGATTGCCGGTTTCAACCTGTTCTTTTCGCCGTTGGTGCCGCTGACCGACGCGCTAGCCGCGACCTGGCAAAAACAGATCACCATGGATTACGGCCGGGTCAGACTGTGGGGCTCGCTGGCGTTTGTCATCGGTTCGGCGCTGACCGGACAGATGGTGTCTGTTTGGGGCCACAACGCCATACTTTACAGCCTGATCATCAGTATTTTGGCGATGCTGTTGGGCATGATGCTGAAACCGAGCGTGATGCCACAGGGGGAAGCGCGCAGCCACAGCGAAGCCGACCGCTCATTGCGTGAGATGCTAAAGGAAGGGCCGGTTTGGCGTTTCCTGCTGTGCGTTACGCTGCTGCAAGGCGCGCACGCCGGCTATTACAGCTTTGGTTCGATCTATTGGCAGGAAGCGGGCTATTCGGCTTCGACCATTGGCTACCTGTGGTCGCTTGGCGTGGTGGCGGAAGTGATCATTTTCGCCAGCAGTAATTTCCTGTTCCGACGTTGGAATGCGCGCAATCTGCTGCTGCTTTCCGCTTGCTGTGGCGTACTGCGCTGGAGCCTGATGGCGAGCAGTACCGAACTGGGATGGCTGCTGGTGATCCAAATTTTGCATTGCGGCACCTTCACCGTTTGCCATCTGGCGGCGATGCGTTTTATCGCCGCGCGCAAAGGGCCGGAAGTGATCCGGCTGCAGGCGGTCTACTCGGCGCTGGCGATGGGGGGCGGGATTGCGATTATGACGGTGATTGCCGGCTTCCTGTTCGAGTATCTGCAGGGCGGGGTGTTCTGGGTGATGGCCGCGGTGGCTCTGCCGGCGCTGTTTATTCGCCCGCCGGCGGTGGCGGTCAGCGGCAGCCGTTAAGCGGTTTCCAGCAGCGCACGGATGGCTTTGCGCTGCTGGCGTTCCAACGGCAACACGGTATAAATCAGCGGCGGCTGCGGTTCATTGTATTGTGCGGCATAGGGGGTGATCACCAGCGTGACCCCCTGCGGTGCGCCGGATCGCAGATAGTCGCGCAGCGGCAGGTATTTGATGTTCAATGGCAGCAGCGTTAATTCGCGGATTTGATACTCCACTTCCTCTTCCAACTGCGGGTTGTCCAGCGTCAGCAACAGCACCTGCTTTTCCTGCAGCGCATTGCCTTGCATCAGCCAGGCCCCAAAACTGATGGCGACCAATCCCGCTTCTTCGCTGGAAAAATGAATGTCGTACTCCTGCTCCAACGGCGCCAGCGCCTCTTGTGCGGTACGCATCAGCCGCGGGTACTTGCGCTCGACCTCTTCCAGCAGCTGGTTATCGATACCAATCTCAAAGCGACAGCGCTCCACCGCCGGCGCCAGATGGGCAAATAATTGACTGATCAAATCCTCTTTGCTGCTGAACGTCATGCCGGAGATCTGTTGGAATCGTTCGACCATATTTTCAATTGCCGCCATCAGCCTCAGGTCTTCCGCTGAGTCGTTACTGTGGTAGCTGTGATTTTTCAGCATGGTGAACATCAGTACCAGAAAGTCGCTTTCGCTTGCCTCGGGCTGCAGGGCAAAGAGCCGATTCAGCGAGTGATGCAGCCTGCCGGCCGCCTGGCATTCCGGCTTCTGACGCAGCCAGTCGCGCTGAATCGGGCTGAAAGTGGGGTGCCGCTGGCGCTGGCCTTCCCAGGCGCAGTAGCGCAGGTAGTGCTGCAGAAACTGACGATCGCGTCGATCGAAACTGCGTTCGAGCAACGCTTCACATTCGCCGATGCACTGTTCCAACTCTGGCGTCAGGTCTGCCACTCGCCCCAGCGCCTGCTGTAACCACTGGGAAAAGTGACGTTCGACAAACTCCGGGCTGCAGCGCAGGGTTCGTCGCAGCCAGTGGATCAGGCAGAGGCGTTGGTTGAGCGCGCTGCCTCTGATCCGGTAGCCTTCGTCGGGGTTGCCGTCAATTTCCAGGTGATGGAAACGCTGGATTTCAGTGGCAACCTCGGCTATATCTTGCCGGGTGATGAGGGGGGCGACGCCATTAATTTGGCTGATAGTCTCCAGTTGTACTGCGGGCACCGGCGCGTACAGCATCAATAACAGATGGCAGCGTCGCTGTTGACCGGAGAGCTCAGGCACGGGGGAGGTGTCCAGGCTCATATCACCTTCTGGCGGGTAACGTTTAAATTATGAATAAGCATAGCAAAAGGCGATGCGCGGCGCGGCGACGGCACCCGGTTTTACTTCGGCTTACAACTTTCGTCACAATTATTGGCTGTAATGGCGATGGTTTAAGTTTGGTTGATGTTACTTTATAACAATAATGAGTATCGTTTGATGATGAAGTTACGACTTATTCTGGCCGGTTTTTTGACGCTTTTTAGCGCCGGTGCTGTCGCTCACCCACACAGCTTTATTGATATGAACACCACTTTCGTGGCTAAGGATCAACAGCTGATTGGCTTGAAAATGGTTTGGGTTATGGACGAAATTACCTCGGCGGATCTGCTCTACGATGCGGAAAATGCCAAAGACGACTCGGAAGTGTGGAAGAAATTGGCGGCGCAGGTGATGGCCAACGTGCTTGGCCAACACTATTTCACCGACGTGTATCGCGACGGCAAACGAGTGAAATATTTGAACCTGCCGACGGAATATCACCTGTCGCGTCAGGGGCATCAGGCGGTGCTGGAGTTTGTGTTGCCGCTGGCCGAGCCGCAGCCGCTGGCGGGCAAGCCGTTTGAAATCGCCACTTACGATCCCACCTACTTTGTCGATATGACCTATAAAGATAAAACGGCGCTGCATTTACCGCCGGAAATGGCCGCCCAATGCAAGTTCAAGCTGATGACGCCAAAACCGAACTCCTCCTTGCAGGCTTATGCGTTATCCCTCGATAAGAACGATTCCCCCGGTGAAGATATGGAACTGGGGCAACAGTTTGCGCAGAGGGTCAGTCTGCAATGTCAATAAATCTCAGCCAGCCCGCCACGCGTAAACGGCACTGGGCCTTCAGCCTGTGGCCGCTGTTGCTGTTTGCGCTGCTGCTGGTACTGGGAGCCCGGTTGGCGTGGCACTATTGGCCGCAGTTGCTGTTGCAAAGCGTGGTGTGGCAAAAAGGTTTGCATCTGCAGATGGCCGATCTGTTGCAGCAGGTCAAAGCGGCACCGCAGCAAGCCGGATTGGCCTTGATGCTGTTCAGCATGAGCTATGGGGTGCTGCATGCGCTCGGTCCCGGCCACGGCAAGGTGGTGATTACCACCTATCTGGCGACCCACCCGGCGCGGCTGAAAAGCAGCCTGAAACTGACCTTTGCCGCCTCGCTGGTGCAGGGGCTGGTGGCTATCGCCCTGGTAACTCTGATGCTGGTTGTGCTGCAACTGTCATCCCGGCAGTTGCATCAGAGCAGTTTCTGGCTGGAGAAGGGCAGTTTTGTTCTGGTGATGTTGCTCGGCGTGCTGCTCACTTGGCGCGCGTTGAAGCGTTTGTATCACGCGGTGAAAACCCTGCGTCCGCAACCGGCGCTGCGAATCAACAGCCTGCAACCTTTGCCGGCGGATCACGTTCACAGCGAGCATTGTGGCTGTGGTCACCGCCATTTGCCGAGTGATACAGAGCTGCAGGCCGGCAGCGACTGGCGTACACAGACCGCCATCGTGTTGGCGATGGGCATGCGGCCCTGCTCGGGGGCGATACTGGTGTTGCTGTTTTCCAAGGTGATTGGCGTTTTCGCCTGGGGGGTGGTTTCCGCATTGGCGATGGCGCTCGGCACTTCACTGACCATCTCGTTACTGGCCTTACTGGTGCATTACAGCCGCCGATTGGCGGTGCGACTTAGCCGCTCCCGCGCTCCCGCCGCCTGGAGTGCGGTGGCCTGGGGTTCGCTGGCGCTGGCCGGTGGTTTGATCTTGTTGTTTGCCGGGCTGCTGCTGTACACCAGCGCCCAGCCGGAATTCGGCGGCGGCATTCGGCCTTTCTCCCGCTAACGGGCATAAAAAAAGCGCTGCAATCATTGCAGCGCTTTTTCTTTATTCAGGACTTCTACTTCGCGAGATTAACGCTTCAGCGCTTCGCTCAGTTCATCACGCATGGTGGAAAGCATGGCTTTCACTACGCGTGGGTTACCGGCTACCACGTTGCCGGAGCTGAAGTGGTTGTGGCCGCCAACGAAGTCGGTCACCAGGCCGCCAGATTCGCGCACCAGCAGTTCACCCGCGGCGAAATCCCATGGCTTCAGGCCAATTTCGAAGAAACCGTCCACGCGACCGGCAGCCACGTAGGCCAGATCCAGTGCGGCAGAACCGGTACGACGGAAGTCGGCACACTGGGTAAACAGTTTGCCAACCACGTTGATGTATGGCGTTGCGTGCTGCTTCACCTTGAACGGGAAGCCGGTTGCCAGGATGGTGCCATCCAGGTCTTTGGCGTTGGTGCCGCGCAGACGGTAACCGTTGAGCTGTGCGCCCTGACCGCGGGTAGCGGTGAACAGTTCGTTACGCATTGGATCGTAAACCACAGCGACTTCGGTACGGCCTTTAATGCGTACAGCGATAGAGACTGAGAAGTGTGGGAAACGTTTGATGAAGTTTGATGTGCCATCCAGTGGATCGATCACCCATTGTACGTCTTTATCTTCGCCGACCAATTCGCCGCGTTCTTCGGTAACAATAGTATGTTGCGGATAGGACTTGCGAATGACTTCGATGATCAGATGCTCTGCATCGCGATCGACGTTAGTGACAAAGTCATTGGTCCCTTTTTGACTCGCTTCTACAGCGTCTGGGGTTTCGTAGTTTTTGGCAATCAGGTTACCGGCCTTGCGCGCAGCGCGCACGGCGATCGTCAGCATCGGATGCATGGGTATCTTCCAACTAGGATGTTAAAGAACAGGAAACGGCGCGAAGTATAGCAGGTGTTCGGTAAAATGCCTACGGCTGTGTTAAGATGCTGTGATTTTCCGCTACGCTCAGAGTTTGTATGCTGCATAACATCCGCATTGTTCTGGTAGAAACCTCTCATACCGGCAACATGGGCTCGACCGCCAGAGCCATGAAAACCATGGGGCTAACCAACCTTTATCTGGTTAACCCGCTGATAAAACCCGATTCTCAGGCGATCGCCCTGGCCGCTGGCGCCAGCGATGTGATCGGCAACGCCACTATTGTTGACACTTTGGACGACGCTATTGCTGGCTGTAGCCTGGTGGTGGGTACCAGCGCGCGTTCACGCACTTTGCCGTGGCCGATGCTGGAACCCCGTGAATGCGGCGTACGCGCGGTGCACGAAGGTGAACATGCGCCAGTGGCGTTGGTCTTCGGCCGTGAACGTGTCGGCCTGACCAATGACGAACTGCAAAAGTGTCATTATCACGTTGCCATTCCTGCCAACCCGGATTACAGCTCGCTGAATTTGGCGATGGCGGTGCAGATCCTGGCCTATGAAGTGCGCGTGGCTTACCTCGATCGTCAACAGGCGGGCGTGCCGCCATTGGAAGAGACGCCGTATCCGCTGGTGGATGACCTCGAGCGTTTCTATCAGCACCTGGAACAAACGCTGCAAAATAGCGGCTTCATTCGTCCGTCCCATCCGGGGCAGGTGATGAGTCGTTTACGCCGTTTATTCACCCGCGCACGGCCGGAAGCTCAAGAGCTGAATATTCTGCGCGGCATGCTGACGTCGATAGAGAAACAGGATAAACAGCAAGGTCATTAATTTTAGGGTTGCGTAACGGTTAAAGGTAATAGCATTAGTTATCCAAGGGTTATAACATGTATTTTATATGCATTTTGCATGGCTAAGTACAAAATGTGCTAATACTTGAGTAAATTACTAGGTTAAATAGTTGACTGATTTACTCGGGAATGTCAGACTTTCGGCCATGTTTGACCAACAGGTAACCACTTAGCTATGAGACTGACATCTAAAGGCCGTTATGCCGTAACCGCTATGCTTGACGTGGCATTGCACTCCCAGGAAGGGCCAGTCCCTCTGGCGGATATTTCTGAGCGCCAAGGTATCTCGCTCTCTTATCTGGAACAATTATTCTCCCGTCTGCGTAAAAATGGCCTGGTGGCCAGCGTACGCGGACCGGGCGGTGGTTATCTGCTGGGCAAAGACGCGGGTGAGATTGCCGTTGGTGCAGTTATCACTGCCGTCGATGAATCGGTAGATGCAACCCGTTGCCAGGGTAAAGAAGGCTGTCAGGGTGGCGATCGCTGCCTGACCCATACCCTGTGGCGCGATCTGAGCGAGCGCATCAGCGGGTTCCTGAACAACATTACGCTGGCTGAACTGGTGAACAACCAGGAAGTGCTGGTGGTGGCGGACCGTCAAAACAACGATACCCGTCGCACGGCCAACGGTCGTCCGCAAGAAACTATCAACGTTAATCTGCGCGCATAAGCAGCTGGCGATACTTTTTTTAGTTTTTGGAAGTGATGTACGGAGCACAAGAGCAATGAAATTACCGATTTATCTGGATTACTCAGCAACGACGCCGGTTGATCCGCGCGTCGCTGAGAAAATGATGCAGTTTTTGACTCTGGACGGGACTTTCGGTAACCCGGCTTCCCGTTCCCACCGTTTCGGGTGGCAGGCGGAAGAAGCGGTAGATATCGCCCGTAACCAAATTGCTGAACTGGTTGGCGCTGACCCGCGCGAAATCGTGTTCACTTCCGGAGCAACCGAATCCGACAACCTGGCGATTAAAGGCGCTGCCAATTTCTATCAAAAGAAAGGCAAGCACATCATCACCAGCAAAACCGAACATAAAGCCGTGCTGGACACCTGTCGCCAGCTCGAGCGTGAAGGCTTTGAAGTGACTTACCTGGCACCGCAAAGCAACGGTATCATCAGCCTGCAAGCCCTCGAAGCCGCGATGCGTGAAGACACCATTCTGGTTTCGATCATGCACGTGAACAACGAAATCGGCGTGGTGCAGGATATCGAAGCTATCGGCGAAATGTGCCGCGCGCGCGGTATCATCTACCACGTTGATGCGACCCAGAGCGTGGGCAAACTGCCTATCGACCTGAGCAAGCTGAAAGTCGATCTGATGTCCTTCTCCGGCCACAAGATTTATGGCCCGAAAGGCATCGGTGCGCTGTACGTGCGTCGTAAACCGCGTATCCGTATCGAAGCCCAGATCCACGGCGGCGGTCATGAGCGCGGTATGCGTTCAGGTACGTTGCCAGTGCATCAGATCGCCGGTATGGGTGAAGCCTACCGTATCGCCAAAGAAGAAATGCCGACTGAAATGGCGCGCCTGCGTACGCTGCGTGACCGTCTGTGGAACGGCGTGAAAGATATGGAAGAAGTGTATCTGAACGGCGATCTGGAACACGGCGTTCCTAACATCCTGAATGTCAGCTTCAACTATGTTGAAGGTGAATCGCTGATCATGGCGCTGAAAGACCTTGCCGTCTCTTCAGGTTCCGCCTGTACCTCTGCCAGCCTTGAGCCATCTTACGTGCTGCGCGCGTTGGGTATGACCGACGAGTTGGCGCATAGCTCGATCCGTTTCTCCCTGGGGCGTTTCACCACGGAAGAAGAGATCGATTACACCATTCAACTGGTGCGTAAATCCATTGGCCGTCTGCGTGACCTGTCTCCACTGTGGGATATGTTCAAGCAGGGCGTGGATATCAACAGCATCGAATGGGCACATCATTAATTCTCAGGATTCAGGAGCAAGGTCATGGCTTACAGCGAAAAAGTAATCGATCACTATGAAAACCCGCGTAACGTGGGTTCTTTCGACAACGAAGATCCTAGCGTCGGCAGCGGTATGGTTGGCGCACCGGCTTGTGGCGACGTCATGAAGCTGCAGATCAAAGTCAACAATGAAGGCATCATTGAAGACGCGCGTTTCAAAACTTACGGCTGCGGTTCCGCCATCGCCTCCAGCTCGCTGGTGACCGAATGGATGAAAGGCAAATCTCTTGATCAGGCCGAAGCGATCAAAAACACCCAGATCGCCGAAGAACTGGAATTACCGCCGGTAAAAATTCACTGCTCTATTCTGGCGGAAGACGCCATTAAAGCAGCGATTGCCGACTACAAGAGCAAACACAGCGCCAAGTAATTTTTTTGAGTCATTTAGCCCAGCCTTGGTTGGGCTTTGAAGTGTGAGGTTGTGATGTCAATTACCATGAGCGACAGCGCTGCGCAGCGTGTTCAGGCATTTATGAATAACCGCGGCAAGGGTCTTGGCCTGCGTCTGGGAGTGAGAACCTCCGGCTGCTCCGGGATGGCGTACGTGCTGGAATTTGTTGACGAAATGAACGATGACGACATCGTTTTTGAAAACAAAGGCGTTAAGGTGATCATTGACGGCAAGAGCCTGGTCTACCTTGACGGCACCGAGCTTGATTTCGTTAAGGAAGGCCTGAACGAAGGCTTCAAGTTCAACAACCCCAATGTCTCAAGCGAGTGCGGCTGCGGCGAAAGTTTCAACGTCTGACAGTCCGTCAAGCTCCCCCGCCGGCGCGGGGGAACTTCATCCGATAAAGCCCAGAGCACGCTATGGATTACTTTACTTTATTCGGGCTGCCAGTTCGCTATCTCGTGGACGGCAGCCTGCTTGCATCTCGCTATCAGGATCTGCAACGTCAATTCCATCCCGATCGCAATGCTCTCCAGCCGGAACGCGAACGCTTGATGGCGTTGCAACAGGCGGCGACTATCAATGAAGCCTACCAAACGCTGAAGCACCCATTAAAACGCGCAGAGTATATGTTATCTTTGCACGGTTTTGATTTGGGCAACGAGCAGCATACCTTGCGAGATACCGCTTTCCTGATGGAACAGCTGGAATTGCGTGAAGAGCTCGACGCCATAGAGCGTAAAGCGGAGGCGGAAAGCCTGCTGGCCGACTTTGGCGCGCGGGTGAACGAAACGGTCAAACAGCGCACTGCGCTGATGGTGCAGCAGCTGGATAACCAGCAGTGGCCCGAGGCCGCCGATACCGTGCGCAAGCTACGCTTTTTGGACAAACTCCAGCAACAGGTTGAACAACTCGAAGAAAAACTGCTGGGTTTTGAGTAAAACCCTATGAATTTCGAGGTACGGCCAACTCGCTCATCCCCGGGCGCTTACTTAAGTAAGTAACCGGGGTGAGCGACAAATCTGTCGGGAACAGATTTGAACGCTGCTTGCAGCGGCCCTGAAAGGGCAAGGACCATGGATGGGCCTTGTAAGCAGCTAACAACGCTATAACTTGAAAGGCGACGGGTACACCTTCTGATTGTGGAAGCTTCAATATGGCCTTATTACAAATTAGTGAGCCCGGCCTCAGCGCCGCGCCGCACCAGCGCCGTCTGGCTGCCGGTATTGATTTAGGCACCACCAACTCTCTGGTCGCCACTGTCCGCAGCGGGCAGGCGGAAACGCTGGCCGATGCCCAGGGGCGCGATTTACTGCCCTCGGTGGTGCACTATCAGGCTGACACCTTGCGTGTCGGCTGGGATGCGCGCCAGCAGGCCGCACAGGATCCCGCCAACACCATCAGCTCAATCAAACGCATGATGGGCCGTTCTCTGGCCGACGTACAGCAGCGTTACCCGAACCTGCCGTACCAGTTCCAGGCCAGCGATAACGGCTTGCCGATGATCCTTACCGCCGCCGGTCCGGTTAACCCGGTAGGCGTTTCCGCCGATATCCTCAAAGCGCTTGCCGCGCGTGCGCAAACCGCGCTGGAAGGGGATTTGGACGGCGTGGTGATCACCGTTCCCGCGTATTTTGACGATGCACAGCGCCAGGGCACCAAGGACGCAGCGCGTCTGGCCGGGCTGCACGTGCTGCGCCTGCTGAACGAACCTACGGCGGCAGCGATTGCCTATGGCCTGGATTCCGGGCAGGAAGGCATCATCGCGGTTTACGATTTGGGCGGCGGCACCTTTGATATTTCCATTCTGCGGCTGAGCCGCGGCGTGTTCGAAGTGTTAGCCACCGGCGGCGATTCCGCGTTGGGCGGCGACGACTTTGACCACCTGCTGGCCGATTGGCTGCGGGAACAGGCCGGCGTGGCCGATCGCAGCGATCACGGCGTTCAGCGTCAACTGCTGGACGCGGCCATTGCCGCCAAGATAGCACTGAGCGATGCCGACAGCGTCAGCGTTGAGATTGCCGGTTGGCAGGGGGAAGTGACGCGGGCGCAGTTCGACGCCTTGATTGCCTCGCTGATTAAACGCACCCTAATGGCTTGCCGCCGCGCGCTGAAAGACGCCGGCGTCAGTGCTGAAGACGTGTTGGAAGTGGTGATGGTTGGTGGTTCCACTCGCGTGCCCCTGGTGCGTGAGCAGGTGGGCACCTTCTTTGGCCGCACGCCCCTGACCTCGATTGATCCCGATAAAGTGGTCGCCATCGGTGCCGCCATTCAGGCCGATATTCTGGTGGGCAACAAGCCGGACAGCGACATGCTGCTGCTGGACGTGATCCCGCTGTCGCTGGGTCTGGAAACCATGGGCGGTCTGGTCGAAAAAGTGATCCCGCGCAACACCACCATTCCGGTGGCGCGTGCCCAGGAGTTCACTACCTTTAAAGACGGCCAAAGCGCGATGATGATCCACGTGCTGCAGGGCGAGCGTGAGCTGGTGCAGGATTGCCGTTCGCTGGCGCGTTTCTCGCTGCGCGGCTTACCGCCGCTGCCTGCCGGTGGCGCGCACATTCGCGTGACCTTCCAGGTGGACGCCGATGGCCTGTTGAGCGTTACCGCGATGGAGAAATCCACCGGCGTTGAGGCTTCGATTCAGGTTAAACCGTCGTACGGCCTTTCCGACGCCGAAATCGCCGGGATGATCAAGGACTCGATGGCCAATGCGCAGAGCGACGTTGGCGCGCGTAAACTGGCGGAACAACGGGTTGAGGCGTCTCGGGTGCTGGAAAGCCTGCAGGGCGCACTGGCCAGCGATGCCGCGTTGCTGAGCGAGGCCGAAAGTACGGCGATCGCCGCGGCGGTGGAAGCTTTGCAACAGGCGACGCAGGGCACCGATCCTGCCGCTATCGAAGCCGCAATAAAAACATTAGATGCACAAACGCAAGACTTTGCCGCGCGCCGCATGGATGCTTCCATTCGCCGTGCGCTGGCTGGCCATTCTGTGGATGAGGTTTAATCATGCCTAAAATTGTTTTCCTGCCCCATCAAGATTTATGCCCGGAGGGGGCGGTACTGGAAGCTGAGCAAGGGGAGTCAATCCTCAACGTTGCACTGCGCAACGGTATCGAAATTGAGCACGCCTGCGAGAAATCCTGCGCCTGCACCACCTGTCACTGCATCGTGCGCGAAGGTTTTGACTCTCTTGAAGAGAGCAGCGAGCTGGAAGACGACATGCTGGACAAGGCCTGGGGTCTGGAGCCGGAAAGCCGCCTGAGCTGCCAGGCGCTGGTGGCCGACGAAGATTTGGTGGTCGAAATGCCGCGTTATACCGTTAACCATGCGCGTGAGCATTAATTGCTAGCCGCGGCGCAGAGCTGGAGATAATAATGGGACTGAAGTGGACCGATAGCCGTGAAATCGGCGAAGCCCTGTACGACCAATACCCGGATACCGATCCGAAAACCGTACGTTTTACCGACATGCATAAGTGGATTTGCGATCTGGAAGATTTTGACGACGATCCACAGGCTTCCAATGAGAAAATACTGGAAGCGATCCTGCTGGTCTGGTTAGATGAAGCGGAGTAAATAGCGTAACGGGCTGCCATAGGCGGCCCGTTTATTTTGTATCCGACACGATTAATAAAAGAATAATCCGGAGTAAGAAGGCTATGACAACTGAATTCATGCTGGTAACGCTGTCGAACCAACCTGCCGACGCTCGCTGGGGTGAGAAAGCGCTGCTGAGCACCGACGATCGAGGAATGACCATTCACCTGACCGGCAACGACAAGCTGGGGGGCATCCAGCGTGCCGCCCGCAAGATTGACGGCCAAGGCGTCAAGAACGTCAAGCTGGCAGGCGATGGCTGGGATCTGGAGAACAGCTGGGCGTTCTGGCAAGGTTTCCGCGGGCCGAAAGGCAAGCGCAGCGTTGAATGGGCAGAGCTGCCGGAAGCGGAGCGCAAAGAGCTGGAACAGCGCCTGAAGATCGTTGACTGGGTACGCGACACCATCAATATGCCGGCGGAAGAGCTGGGGCCGGAGCAACTGGCTACGCGCGCGGTTGATCTGATGTGTGACGTGGGCTGCGATGCCGTCAGCTATCGTATTACCAAGGGTGAAGACCTGCGCGAGCAAAACTACGCCGGTATTCACACCGTGGGTCGGGGTTCCGATCGTTCACCTGTGCTTTTGGCACTGGACTTCAACCCGACCGGCAACCCGGAAGCGCCGGTATTTGCTTGCCTGGTGGGCAAAGGCATCACCTTTGACACCGGTGGCTACAGCCTGAAACAAAGCGCCTTTATGGACTCCATGAAAGCGGATATGGGCGGTGCAGCCACTATTACCGGCGCACTGGCGCTGGCGGCGGCCCGTGGTCTGAAACAGCGCGTGAAACTCTATCTGTGCTGCGCCGATAACATGGTTAGCGGCAACGCCTTCAAACTGGGCGACATCATCCGTTATCGTAACGGCAAAACCGTTGAGGTTATGAACACCGATGCCGAAGGGCGCCTGGTGCTGGCTGACGGTCTGATTGATGCTTCTGCACAAAACCCTGAGTTGATCATCGACTGCGCCACCCTGACCGGTGCGGCGAAAACCGCGGTGGGTAACGATTACCATGCGTTGTTCAGCTTCGATGATGCTTTGGCACAGGAACTGCTGACCAGCGCGGCTGCCGAGCAAGAGCCTTTCTGGCGCCTGCCGTTGGCTGAGTTCCACCGCAGCCAGCTGCCGTCCAACTTTGCTGAACTGAACAACATTGCCGGTCCGGCCTACACTGCCGGTGCCAGCACCGCGGCTGCATTCCTGTCGCATTTTGTGCAGAATTATCAGAAAGGCTGGTTGCACATTGACTGCTCCGCCACTTACCGTAAGGGTGCGGTGGATCAATGGTCTGCCGGTGCGACCGGTCTGGGTGTACGTGCCCTGGCCAACCTGTTGCTGAGCAAAGCCAAATAATGGCATGCCCGCCTTGGCGGGCGGCTTGAACGTCGTTTTATTGTCGGGGCCCAGCATGCTGGGCCCCGTTATTTGATTGCTGGAGTTTGTCATGAGTTCTCACCATCACGATACCGCCACAGGCGAAAACGAACTTGAACGCCTGCTGAAGCTGGCGGTGACCGAGCCGGCCCATCGCCCGGCTTTTTTCCGTGAGTTGCTCGACGCGACGGTGTTGATCCTCGGTGACAGCGAACAGGTGCAGCATGGCGGTGACATCACGCTGAACGCCGATACGCCGGTGAATATTCAGCACTGGGAAAAACAGGACGGCGGCAGCATCATTCCGTTTTTTAGTTCGGTGGAAGCGCTGCAAAAGGCCGTTGAAGACGAACAGCCGTTTATCGCCATGCCGGCGCGGGTATTGTTCGAAATCACTCAGGGGGCGGATCTGTTCCTTAACCCTAAGGCCGAGTACGGCAAAGAGTTTTATCCTGAAGAAGTGGCGATGCTGTTGGCGACCGGTGGCGTAGCCAAACCGGCGGAACGTTATATCGACAAGGATACCCAGATCCTGTTAGGTCAGCCGGAGGAATACCCGTCGGCGATGGTCGATGCCTTGACCACGCTGTTCAGCCAGCGCAAGCCGGTGCGCCGCGCATTCCTGGCGCTGATGCACGATCAGGCGGTCGACGAAAAGCCTAATCTGCTGGTGGGACTGGAGGTGGACGGTGAGCTGGCGGAGATCGAAGCGCTGATCAACGAGGCCGGAAGCGTGGCCAGCGAAACGGCGCCCGACGACGAGCCGGTAGATTTTTGTCTGGTCTCGGAAAAGGAGCGCGGGGTCAGCCATTACCTGATCACCCATACCCAACCCTTCTACCAGCGCCGCTGGGGCAGTTGGCTGCGTAACATCATTCCTTCGACCGACAAAACCCAGTAGTTCTGTTTTTGCGACCGTTGGCTGAAGAGAGCGGCCAGCCTCGAAAGGCTGGCCGGATACAACAATGGGCGCTGGAAAACCACTGCGTGACACCAAAACAGGCGGGGCGAACCCCGCCTTCAGGTTGCCATTTAACGTTTAACGTTACAGGACAACACTGCCGCTACCTCCGTATTTCCCTGTTTAAATGTAAGCTCGCAAACTGAACCACGTATAAGCCAGATGAATACCAGGAATGTTACACAACCTACTGTAAAACCTGGTAAAAACAGTTTTCGCGACATGTCAGCCCTCCGTTGCATTTCTGCGGTTAAGAGGCTACCATGCTGGTGTTCATGCAGTATGGTGAAGCCTCATTCTGATTAAGAGTCAGTTTGGGGCTTTCTTCTTTCTGCTTCCCACCCAGGGCCTGAAGCAGAAAGCTTCAAGCGCCCATCCGCAGTCTAACAGAAGCTTTAATTTCAAAGCTATACCGTCAGGTTGCGGTAAATTCGTTCAACCATTTCCGCCAGATATTATTCAAAAAAAGACCCCGTCAGGGGCCTTCCATTATCTGTAATTGTTGCTCAGGGTTTTAATCGCGCAAGCCCTGCAATGGCGCTTTCAAGATATTGACGGGGGCAGCCGAGATTGAGGCGGATAAACCCTTTTCCCTGTTCGCCAAAGCTGATGCCCATCGACGCGGCAATTTTTGACTGGTGGATCAGAGCCTGTTGAAGCGCATTATCATCCAGGCCCAAAGCGCGACAATCCAGCCAGGCGAGATAGGTGCCTTCGGCCCGGGTCATTTTGCACCAGGGCGCGGCATAGGCCAATGCCTGTTCAAACCAGCGCCGGTTGTCTGCCAGATGCTGTTGTAAAGTATCAAGCCAGGTTTCCCCTTGCTGATAGGCGGCCGTGGCGGCGGTCATTGACAGCGCATTGAAGACATCCAACCCATGGGCATTGAGGCGTTCGACAAACGCATTCCGGGTGTGAACATTGGGGATCAGGAAGTTTGAGATGCGCAGTGACGACAGGCCGAAGCTCTTGCTGGCGGAGGTCGCAGAAATCACATGGTCTTGCCAGCTCTCGTCCAGATGCAGCACGGAGGTGAAGGTCTCGTCGGGAAGCAGCAGATCGGCCCAGATTTCATCGGAGATAACCGTTACGCCATAGCGGCTGCACAGCGTCATCAACTGCGTCAGTTCGTCGTGGGTCCAGCAGCGGCCCGTTGGGTTATGGGGATTGCACAGCAGCAGCAACGGCGGCTTGCGTTGCTCAAAACAGGCTTCCAGATGATCGAAGTCGAATTGATAGCCTTGCGGGCCGGCGATTAAAGGATTTTCGAGCACCTCTCTGCCGTTCATGGTGACGATCTTGGCAAAAGATCCGTAGTAAGGCCCCTGGATCACGATCGGATCTCCGGGCTGGCTAAGCAGTTGGATCAGGATCGCCAGACCGGGAACTACGCCTTCGATGGAGGTGAACCACTCCCGCTGCAAAGGCAACTGGTGCCGTTTCGAGAACCAGTCCATCACCGCCTGGTAATACTGGTCATCGCGTTCGCTGTAACCGAATATGCCGTGTTCAACGCGGTGATGCAGCGCCTGCCGGACTTCCAGCGGACACTGGAAGTCAAAATCGGACACCCACATCGGCAGCAGGTCGGTTTCATCGAGCTGCAGATAGCGATCGATAAAGTCCCATTTCACCGAGCCGGTGTGGTGGCGGTTGATGATCTGGTTAAAATCGGTTTGTTTCACGTCAGGCTTCCTTACGCTGTAAATCTTGTTGTGGCTGTATCTTGGCAATGCCGAAACCGGTAAATCCGTAAATCAGGGCGAATACCACGGCGGCGTAGCATTGGATGGCCCAGGGCAGCAAATCCAGCGTGCTGACCCCCAGGGTGGTCGCCATATAAATGCCTGCGGCGGTCCACGGAATTAACGGTTCGATGACGGTGCCTGCATCTTCTACGGTCCGCGACAGGTTTTTATTGTCCAGGCCCATGCGGCGGTAGGCGCCTTTGAAGAGTTCGGCGGGGATCAGCAGCGCCAATTTACCGTCGCTGGTGGCGCCGGTAACCAGAATGGTGGTAGCTACCGTTGCGGCGATCAGTTGGCCTGTGGTGTGAACCACCTTCAGCAGCCGATTAATGATGACGGTCAATGCACCGGTCAGGGTTAATGCGCCCGCAAAGGAAAAGGCGCAGAAGACCAGCAAGATGGTGCTCATCATCGAAAACATTCCACCCCGGTTGAGCAGGCGAGGCACATCTTCGACGATACCGTTGATGCCGTGCCCTTGAGTGGTAAACATCGAAAGGTTAAAACCGTCCATCAGCGCATTTAAGCCTTGCTGCAGACTGAACCCCTGCAGGAGCACGCCGATGGCGATAGCCAGGACACAGGCAGCCAACATCACCGGGATCACCGGGCGTTTGGTCACCGCACCCCACAGCACCAGCACCGGGGGCAGGATTAACAACAGGTTGAAGTGATAAAGGCCCTCGAGCGCCGTCACGATCTCGATGACTTTTTCCGGTGTGGCCACGCTGCCGACCGCGCCGGTATGTCCGGCGATCAGATACACCACTGCCGCCAGAATGAAGCTCGGGAGCGTTGTATACATCAGGTGCTGGATATGGCTGTAAAGGTCGGTCTCCGCGACGATCGCCGCGAAATTGGTAGAATCGGACAGTGGGGAGATCTTGTCGCCAAAATAGGCCCCGGAAACGACGGCGCCGGCCGCAGCGGCCAGTGGCACATCCAGCCCGGCGGCTACGCCCATCAGCGCGACGCCGACGGTGCCTGCCGCGCCCCAGGAGGTGCCGGTGCAAACCGAGATCACGCTGGTAATGAAGAACGCGGCGATCAGGATATATTGAGGGCTGATCAGCTTCAGGCCCCAGTACACCATATAGGGAATGGTGCCGCTGAACATCCAGGTGCCGATCAGCCCGCCCACGCAAATCAATATCATAATCACCGGCATGGCTTTGGCCAGCTTGGCGACGATGGAATCAATGATGTCGTCCCAGCGGTAACCCTGCCAGTAGGCCAGCGCAGCGGCGATGCCGGCGGATGCCAGCAGCAGCGGTTCGATCCGCAGACCCAGCTGGCCGTAGCCTATGATAAGCAGCAACAGCATGGCCACAATGGGGAGCATCGCTAACCCCAGGTTGAGCTTCTTTTTGTCATTCATTTACAACTCCGGTTAAGGATGGGGAAGTGACGCAAGCCTAATGAATTTGCAGTGAATGAGGTGTGAGCACGGGCCATTGGCGATGTAATCGGTTACATGAAGGTGCGATATGTGAGTGATCTCTCACTTGGCGGCCTTGTTTTCTTCAATCGGGGGATTTTTTTCCAGAAAGGCCACCGAGTCCCGCAGGATCAGCTCTGCGGAAAATCGATTGTTCTGCGGCGTGACGGCGGTGCCTGAATTGAGTTGCAGCGCCAAATTGGCGGCGCGTCGGGCCATTTTCTCAATCGGATAATGCACGGTGGTCAACGGCGGATGAAGGTATTTTGCCAGAGCTATGTCATCGAAGCCGACAATCGAGATATCTTCGGGCAGGTTCATCCGCCGCTGGCGAAAGGTGCGCATCATGCCGGCGGCCATGACGTCGTTGAATGTTAGCGCGGCGGTAAAAGCCTGCGTACTGGCGAGGATTTTCTCTGCCGCGGCTTCGCCCCCTTGCTCATTGAAGGGGACGCTGATGATCCAGTCACCCGGTACCGCAATCCCGGCTTCGGCCATTGCGGTTCGATAGCCCTCAAGACGCTGCTTGCGGTCATCGATCGGCAGATCTGTAGTGATGCAGGCAATATTGCGGTGCCCGCGCTCGATGAGCATCCGGGTGGCGGCCTGAGAAGCGCTGACGTTGTCCAGCCAGATGCAGCGATTGGCGATGGCGGGCAAATAACGGTTGATCACCACCATCGCTGGAGTATGGGCGGCATAGCGCAAAATCTCGGCATCGCTCATGCGAGTGACGTGAGCAACGATTGATTCGCACCCCTGATTAATCAGGAAATCCAGGCCGTTTTTCTCCAGTTCGGCCTGATGACCACCGCTACAGACCATCAATTTTACGCCGCATTTGCGCGTGATATCTTCCACGCCTCGGGCCAGTCGCGAGAAAAACGGATCGTCGAGGTTACCGGTCAGCAACCCCAGCATATTGCCGCTGCGTTTCGCCAGCGCCAGCGCGGCGGCATTTCGGTGATAGTTAAACTCGCGCATGGCTTTTTCAACGCGTTCGCGAGTAACGGGTTCAACATAAGCGGTACTGTTGATCACCCTGCTGACGGTGGCGGTGGAAACGCCCGCGCGCTGGGCAACGTCTTTCATGGTGGCCATATCATTTCCTGCTGGTTTTGCGGCTGCCGAAGTTGGCGGGGCCAAGTCTGGATGATTTTTATTATCTTTTTGTTTTAAAAGAATATAGTCACAAACTCAACCTGGGCTGTCACGCACTGTGATCGGCATGGCAGTTCGTTGTGAAGCAGGGAAAGGTCGATAAGCGCTGCGCATTTTAAGATTCGGTCCGTGTGAGTTCGTACAACCTGTGCTCTGGGCCGCAAAGTGAAGAATCAGGATAATAATTTTTTAATGAAATGTTGATTTTCCCGTAGGCAAGCGTTAACGGCGCACATATAATCTGCGCCACTTGAGAAGGCCGGCACCCTGTTTTCAGACCGGCCTGTTTTGGAAGTTATACAGAGGCCATCATGACCGTAGAACGTACCTTTTCCATCATTAAACCAAACGCTGTAGCTAACAACGACATCGGCGCAATCTATGCTCGTTTTGAGCGTGCCGGTTTCAAAATCATCGCATCCAAAATGCTGCGTCTGACTCGCGAACAAGCCGAAGGCTTCTACGCTGAGCACAAAGGCCGCCCATTCTTCGATGGTCTGGTTGAATTCATGACTTCTGGCCCGATCGTGGTTCAGGTTCTGGAAGCGGAAAACGCAGTACAGCGCAACCGTGACATCATGGGCGCAACCAACCCAGACAACGCTCTGGCCGGCACCCTGCGTGCTGACTACGCGGACAGCTTCACTGCCAACGCCGTGCACGGTTCTGACGCAGTAGAATCTGCTCAGCGCGAAATCGCTTACTTCTTCAACGAAAGCGAAATCTGCCCGCGTTAATTGCTGTCATTTCGACGCTGAAGTAAGGCATTCACCGGCTGAAACAATAAAAATGCCCTGAATGCCTTTCAGACGTGGAAAGCTACTACTAAAATTTGTACAATGCCGCGCCCCTGATGAGTCATCTTGTCAGGGGCGCGCTTTTAGCGCCGTCGCCCGATTTCTATGGGCTGAGCGACGCACTTACTTTCCACTCTTTCGCGCCATAAAGTGTAACAACGAGGCCAGAGATCAATTATGTTAGAACCCATCACGTCCGAGCACATCGTGTCTGAAAATAATTCGCTGACTACTCAATCCGTTAACGCGGAAAAACCGGCTGCGGCCAAAATTAATCTGCTGGATCTGAACCGTCAGCAAATGCGTGAGTTCTTCGCCAAAATGGGCGAGAAACCCTTCCGCGCCGATCAGGTGATGAAGTGGATGTACCACTATTGCTGCGACGATTTCGAGCAGATGACCGATATCAACAAGGTCCTGCGCAATAAATTGCAGAGCGTCGCCGAGATCCGTGCGCCAGAAGTGGCGGAAGAACAACGCTCAGCCGACGGCACCATTAAATGGGCTATCAAGGTGGGCGATCAGCAGGTCGAAACCGTGTATATCCCGGACGGTGACCGTGCGACCCTGTGCGTCTCTTCCCAGGTGGGTTGCGCGCTGGAATGCAAATTCTGTTCGACCGCTCAGCAGGGCTTTAACCGCAACCTGCGCGTGTCGGAAATCATCGGCCAGGTGTGGCGTGCGGCGAAAATCATCGGTGCACTGAAAGTCACTGGCGAGCGCCCGATCACCAACGTGGTGATGATGGGCATGGGGGAGCCCTTGCTCAACCTGACCAACGTGGTGCCGGCGATGGAAATCATGCTGGATGATTTCGGTTTTGGCCTGTCAAAACGCCGCGTGACCCTGTCGACCTCTGGCGTAGTGCCTGCGCTGGACAAGCTGGGTGATATGATCGACGTCGCGCTGGCGATCTCGCTGCATGCGCCGAACGACAAGATCCGCGACGACATCGTGCCGATCAACCGCAAATACAACATTGAGACCTTCCTGGCTGCGGTACGCCGCTACCTGGAAAAATCCAACGCCAATCAGGGCAGGGTGACGGTCGAGTACGTGATGCTGGATCATATCAACGACAGCACCGACGACGCGCACCAACTGGCGGAAGTCCTCAAGGACACGCCATGCAAGATCAACCTGATCCCATGGAACCCCTTCCCGGGCGCACCTTACGGCCGCAGCTCCAACAGCCGCGTGGATCGTTTTTCCAAAGTGTTGATGGAATACGGCTTTACGACTATTGTTCGTAAAACCCGCGGTGACGATATCGATGCCGCCTGCGGGCAACTGGCGGGTGAAGTGATCGACCGTACCAAGCGTACCCTGAAAAAGAAAATGGCCGGGGAACCTATCACCGTGCGTGCGGTCTGAATCCTAAAGCATGATTTTTGTTATCTTACAGTCTGTTATGTGAAAGGACGTCAAGGTAACATCAGACAAGGAAATGAATGCAGGCATGAAGCTGATTCTGTGGGGGACGTTGCTGGCGGCCGGGCTGCTGGCCGGTTGTTCCGGTTCAGCGCCGGAAGAAAAAGACGTGCTGTCTGAAGCCGGTCAGACGCGGTTGCAACTGGGTCTGGAATATCTGAAGCAGGGCGATTTAAACGCTGCACGCCAGAATCTGGAGAAAGCGGCGGACGCCGCCCCACAGGATTACCGTACCCAATTGGGCATGGCGCTCGTTGAGCAGCGGACGGGCGAAAACGGCGCAGCCGAACAGCGTTATCAGCAGGCGCTCAAACTTGCGCCGAACAATGGCACGGTGCTGAATAATTACGGTGCGTTTCTTTGCAGTTTAGGGCAGTATGTACCGGCACAACAGCAGTTTAGCGCTGCGGCAGTGGCACCGGATTACGGTCAGGTTGCCGACAGCCTGGAAAACGCAGGTTACTGTTTTCTCAAAGCCGGACAAAACGACGAAGCACGTATTTTGTTAACCCGTGCATTGAAGGTCGATCCGGACAAGGGCACTCCACTGTTGGTGGAGGCAGAAAAGCAATTTGGAGAAGGGAAGCGCGCACAGTCGCAACTTTTATTGGATAGTTATCAACATGTTCTGCCGGCCAGCGCCGACAGCTTATGGTTACAGATTCGTTTCGCCGCGTTAGCCGGGCGCCAAGATAGCGTGCAACGTTATGGCAAGCAGTTAGCGCGAAGTTTTCCACAATCCAAACAGTACCAGCAGTTCTTAGCTAATGAATACTGAAGCCTCCCAAGATAAAACCGTATCAATGACGACAGGCGAACGTCTGCGTCAGGCCCGTGAACAACTCGGGTTGAGTCAACAGGCCGTTGCAGAACGCCTGTGCCTCAAAATGTCTACCGTGCGCGATATCGAAGAAGACAATCTGTCCGCAGATCTGGCTTCAACCTTCGTGCGTGGTTATATCCGTTCCTATGCCAAGCTGGTGCGTTTACCCGAGGATGAACTGCTGCCGATGCTGGCCAAGCAGGCGCCGTTGAAGGTCGCGAAAGTGGCACCGATGCAAAGCTTCTCTCTGGGCAAGCGTCGCAAAAAGCGTGATGGCTGGCTGATGAGCTTCACCTGGCTGATCGTGTTCGTGGTAGTCGGCTTGACCGGTGCCTGGTGGTGGCAAAACCACAAGGCTCAGCAGGAAGAGATCGCCACGATGGCCGATCAATCTTCCGCCCAGCTTTCACAGAACAATGAAGGCCAATCCGTGCCGTTGACCGACAGCAATGCCGACAACAGCGCTCCTTTGGCCGACAATGGCTCCACGCCGGTTGACACCGGCGCGGGCGCCGCAGCACAGCAATCACAGACTCCGGCCGTGACCGGCAGTGCAACCGCGCAGCAGCCTGCGGTGGTTTCACCAAGCCAAACCACGTTGCCTGAGACAACGCCTGCGGCGCCAACCGCACCGTTGCCGACGGCGGATGCGGGCGTAGCTGCACCGGCGGTTGATCCTAACGCGCTGGTGATGGACTTCACCGCCGACTGCTGGCTGCAGGTCACCGACGCCAGTGGCAAAACGTTGTACAGCGGTAGCCAGAAGAACGGCGGCAAGCTGAGCCTGGCGGGCACCGCGCCCTATAAACTGACCATTGGCGCACCGGCCGCAGTACAGATTCAATATCAAGGTAAGCCGGTTGATTTAAGCCGGTTTGTTAAGTCAAACCGTGTTGCTCGTCTGACCGTTGCCGCGCAGTAATTGCGCGGCCATTGTCGTTAAGTCAGAGCAACAATGGAGAGTAAGTAATGCATAACCAATCGCCCATCATCCGTCGAAAATCAACGCGAATTTACGTCGGCAATGTGCCTATTGGTGATGGTGCGCCGATTGCCGTGCAGTCGATGACTAACACCCGTACTACCGATGTCGAAGCCACGGTCAATCAGATTAAAGCGCTGGAGCGCGTCGGCGTCGATATCGTCCGCGTTTCAGTCCCCACCATGGATGCCGCCGAGGCATTCAAGCTGATCAAGCAACAGGTTAACGTGCCGCTGGTCGCCGATATCCACTTCGATTACCGCATTGCGCTGCAGGTGGCTGAATACGGCGTAGACTGCCTGCGTATCAACCCGGGCAATATCGGTAACGAGTCGCGTATCCGTTCAGTTGTGGACTGCGCACGCGATAAAAACATCCCGATCCGCATTGGGGTGAACGGTGGCTCGCTGGAAAAAGACATCCAGGAAAAGTACGGTGAACCTACGCCGGAAGCCCTGCTCGAATCCGCCATGCGCCACGTTGATATCCTCGACCGCCTCAACTTCGACCAGTTCAAAGTCAGCGTCAAGGCCTCCGATGTATTCCTGGCAGTGCAATCTTATCGCCTGTTGGCGGCCCGAATCGATCAACCGCTGCATCTGGGCATCACCGAAGCCGGTGGCGCACGCAGTGGTTCAGTGAAGTCGGCAATTGGCCTGGGTCTGCTGCTGTCGGAAGGCATTGGCGATACCCTGCGTATCTCTCTGGCGGCCGATCCGGTGGAAGAAGTGAAGGTCGGTTTCGACATTCTGAAGTCGCTGCGCATCCGCGCCCGCGGCATTAACTTCATCGCCTGCCCGACCTGCTCACGTCAGGAGTTTGACGTTATCGGTACGGTGAACGCGCTGGAACAACGCCTGGAAGACATCATTACGCCGATGGACATTTCGATTATCGGCTGCGTGGTCAATGGCCCGGGCGAAGCGCTGGTGTCCACGCTGGGCGTTACCGGCGGCCATAAAAAGAGCGGCTTCTACGAAGACGGCGTGCGCCAGAAAGATCGTTTCGACAACGAGCAGATGATTGACCAGCTGGAAGCCAAAATTCGCGCCAAGGCGTCGATGATGGATGAGAGCAATCGCATCTCGGTCAACCTGCTGGAAAAATAAGCATTATACCGATACGGCGGGCTTTTTAGCCCGCTTGTTTATGAACCCGGGAGCAGAACTCTGCATTCGCGTTGAATACGGGACGGCAAAGTCCCTATAATCGGGTTCATTTTTATAGACAACGGACAGAGAACTCACGTGGCAAAGAACATTCAAGCCATTCGCGGCATGAACGACTACCTGCCGGAAGAAACGGCATTATGGCAGCGTATTGAAGGCATCCTCAAGCAGGTGCTGAGCGGCTACGGTTACAGCGAAATCCGCTTGCCGATTGTAGAGCAGACCCCGTTATTCAAACGCGCGATCGGCGAAGTGACCGACGTCGTAGAAAAAGAGATGTATACCTTCGACGATCGCAACGGCGAAAGCCTGACGCTGCGTCCGGAAGGGACGGCTGGTTGCGTTCGCGCCGGCATCGAACATGGTCTGCTGTACAATCAGGAGCAGCGTCTTTGGTACGTCGGTCCGATGTTCCGCTATGAGCGCCCGCAAAAAGGCCGCTACCGTCAATTCCACCAACTGGGTGCCGAGGTGTTTGGCCTGCAGGGCCCGGATATCGACGCCGAGCTGATCTTGCTGAGCGCCCGCTGGTGGAAAGCGCTGGGCATCGCCGAGCACGTTAAGCTGGAGCTGAACTCCATCGGCTCACTGGAAGCTCGCGCGAATTACCGCGATGCTTTGGTGGCGTTCCTGGAACAACATCAAGACAAGCTGGACGAAGATTGCAAACGCCGCATGTACAGCAACCCGCTGCGCGTGCTGGACTCCAAAAACCCGGAAGTGCAAGCGTTGTTGAACGATGCGCCGCGCCTGTCCGAGTATCTGGATGAAGAATCCAAAGCCCACTTCGAAGGTCTGTGTGAACTTTTGGCGCAGGCAGGTATCCCATATACCATCAATGAACGCCTGGTGCGCGGTCTGGACTATTACAACCGTACGGTATTCGAATGGGTGACCACCAGTCTGGGCGCTCAGGGGACGGTGTGCGCCGGTGGCCGTTATGACGGTCTGGTCGAGCAACTGGGCGGACGTGCAACGCCGGCGGTCGGTTTCGCGATGGGCCTGGAGCGTTTGGTGCTGCTGGTTCAGGCGGTTAACCCAGAGTTTAAAGCTCCGGCGACCATTGACGTGTACGTGATCTCTTCCGGTGCCGGTACGCAGAGTGCGGCGATGCAGTTGGCAGAACGCGTGCGCGATGCCGCGCCGCAGTTGAAACTGATGACCAACTACGGCGGCGGTAACTTTAAGAAGCAGATCACCCGTGCGGATAAATGGGGCGCGCGCGTTGCCTTGATCCTGGGCGAGAACGAAGTTGCAGCCGGGCAGGTGGTCGTCAAGGACCTGCGCAGTGGTGAACAAGAAACGCTGGCGCAGAGCGAAGTCGCTGTGCGTCTGGCTTTGATGTTAGGTTAAGGAGAAGGACACCGTGGAAGTCTATACCACTGAAAACGAACAAGTCGACGCCGTGCGTCGGTTCTTTGCCGAAAACGGCAAAGCGCTGGCAGTGGGCGTGGTGCTCGGAATTGGTGCCCTGGTTGGCTGGCGTTACTGGCAGAGCCACGAGAACTCCAACATGATGATGGCGTCCCAGTCCTATCAGGAAGCCAGCGATCGTCTGGCGGTCGGTAAACCGGACGACGTGGCCGCCGCGGAGAAATTCGCTCAGGCCAACAGCAACAGTTATGGCGTGCTGGCCTCGCTGGAACTGGCGAAGCATTTTGTTGAGCAGAACGACTTTGCCAAAGCGGACCAACAGCTGGTGCTGGCTCAGGGCCAGACCAAAGACGAAAACCTGCTTTCGATGATTAACCTGCGTCTGGCCCGTGTGCAGCTGCAGGAGAAAAAGCTGGATGAAGCGCTGAAAACGCTGGATGGCGTGAAAGGCGAAGGCTGGGCGGCGATGGCGCAGGATACGCGCGGCGACGTGCTGTTGGCCAAAGGCGACACCAAAGGTGCGCGCGAGGCGTACAGCAAAGGCATTGAGTCTAACGCTTCTCAGGCGCTGCAGGTTCTGCTGCGCATGAAATTGAATAACTTGTCCAGCTAAGGGGAATTCCCATGCAATTGCGTAAAACACTCTTGGTCGGACTGGTTTCCGTTGCCTTGCTGAGTGGTTGCTCACTGTTCAACAGTGAAGAAGACGTGGTTACCATGTCGCCGCTGCCGAAAGTTGAAAATCAGTTCACGCCAAGCAAGGCGTGGAGTACCTCGGTCGGCGACGGCGTCGGTGAGTTCTATTCTCACCTGCGTCCTGCTTTCCAGGACAACACTATTTATGCTGCCGATCGCCACGGCCTCGTGAAAGCGATGGATGCCGACAGCGGTAACGAAAAGTGGAAGGTTGATCTCTCCGAGAAGACCGGCTTCTTCTCCAGCAACCTGCCGGCGCTGCTGTCGGGCGGTATGGCCGTTGCGGGGGACAAGGTGTATGTCGGCAGCGAGAAGGCCGTCGTTTACGCTCTGAACACCGCTGACGGTAAGGTAGCCTGGCAGACCAAGGTGGCCGGTGAAGCGATTTCGCGTCCGGTGATCAGCGACGGCATGGTACTGATCCATACCTCCAACGGTCAATTGCAGGCGCTGAACGAAACTGACGGCGCAGTAAAGTGGACGGTAAACCTGGATATGCCTTCGCTGTCATTGCGCGGCGAGTCCGCTCCGGCCGTTGCCTTTGGCGCAGCCATTGTCGGTGGTGATAACGGCCGCGTCAGCGCCGTGCTGATGCAGCAAGGTCAACTGATCTGGCAGCAGCGTATTTCCCAGCCGAGCGGCGCGACCGAAATCGATCGTCTGAACGATGTCGACACTACGCCGGTGATTGTTGAAGGCGTTGTCTACGCATTAGGTTACAATGGCAACCTGACGGCGCTGGATCTGCGTTCCGGCCAGATCTTGTGGAAACGTGAACTGGGCTCGGTAAACGACTTTATCGTTGATGCAGGCCGCATTTACCTGGTCGATCAGAACGATCGCGTGGTAGCGCTGAGCACCGAAGGTGGCGTCACCGTATGGACGCAGAGCGAGCTGTTGCACCGCAACCTGACTCCGCCAGTGATGTATAATGGTTACCTGGTGACCGGTGACTCCGAAGGTTACCTGCACTGGATTAACACCACGGACGGCCGTTTTGTTGCCCAGCAGGAAGTGGATAGCTCCGGCTTCCTGTCTGCGCCGATGGTAGCCAGCGATAAGCTGGTCATCCAGGCGAAGGGCGGAAAAGTTTACGCTTTCACCCGCTAACGCCGACCGTCGCACGGATTGCCAACGGCTCCTGAATGTTCAGGGGCCGTTTCGTATTTTTATAAGCTGCACTTCTGGTGTCTATCCATAGTGCAGTAACGCATTGATTATTAAGTAATGAGGCTTCACAATGATACCTGTCGTCGCGCTAGTTGGGCGCCCGAATGTGGGTAAATCCACCTTGTTTAACCGTTTAACACATACGCGCGATGCGCTGGTGGCGGATTTCCCCGGGCTAACGCGAGACCGCAAGTATGGTCGTGCAGAAGTTGAGGGCAATGAATTCATCATCGTCGATACCGGCGGTATTGACGGTACCGAAGACGGCGTTGAAACCCGCATGGCCGGCCAGTCGCTGTTGGCGATCGAAGAAGCAGACATCGTGCTGTTTATGGTCGATGCCCGCGCCGGTCTGATGCCTGCCGATCAGGGCATCGCCCAGCATCTGCGCAACCGCCAGAAAGCCACCTTCCTGGTCGCCAATAAAACCGACGGCATGGATCCGGACATGGCCACCGCCGATTTCTACTCGCTGGGGCTGGGTGACGTGCATGCGATCGCCGCTTCCCACGGTCGTGGCGTGGCGCAGCTGATCGAACACGTGCTGGTGCCGTTTGTCGGTGAAAAACCGGAAGAAGTCGAGCTGACCGAAGAAGAGGCTAATGCCGCTTATTGGGCCGAGCAAGAGGGTGAACTGCCTGAAGACGAGGAAGAAGAGCCGGAAGACGACTTCAACCCACAAGATTTGCCGATCAAGCTGGCGATCGTTGGCCGTCCTAACGTTGGTAAGTCCACACTGACTAACCGTATCCTCGGTGAGGAGCGTGTGGTGGTGTACGACATGCCGGGCACCACCCGTGACAGCATTTATATCCCGATGGTCCGCGACGAGCGCGAATACGTGCTGATCGACACCGCCGGGGTGCGTAAACGCGGCAAGGTAACGGAAACCGTAGAGAAATTCTCGGTAATCAAAACCCTGCAGGCGATCGAAGACGCAAACGTCGTGCTGCTGGTCGTTGATGCGCGCGAAGGCATTTCCGATCAGGATCTCTCGCTGCTCGGCTTCATCCTCAATAGTGGGCGCTCACTGGTGATTGCGGTCAACAAGTGGGACGGCATGAGCGAAGAAGATCGTGAGCACGTCAAAGAGATGCTCGATCTGCGCCTGGGCTTTGTCGATTTCGCCCGTGTGCACTTCATCTCCGCTCTGCACGGCAGCGGCGTGGGTAACCTGTTCGAGTCGGTACAGGAAGCTTACGAGTGTGCAACCCGTCGCGTGAACACCTCGATGCTGACCAAAATCATGCAGATGGCTGCCGATGACCACCAGCCACCGTTGGTGCGTGGCCGCCGCGTGAAGCTGAAATATGCGCACGCCGGTGGGTACAACCCGCCGATTGTGGTGATCCACGGCAACCAGGTAACCGATCTGGCCGACTCGTACAAACGCTACCTGATGAACTACTTCCGTCGTTCTCTGAAGGTGATGGGTACGCCAATTCGCATTCAGTTCAAAGAGGGTGAAAACCCGTTCGCTGGCAAGCGCAACCTGCTGACGCCGAACCAGATGCGTAAACGTAAACGCCTGATGAGCCACCTGAAGAAAAGCAAATAATCAGTACGAGGGGCGCGGTAATCATACCGCGCCCCTTTTTTATTGCGCCGAAATCGTTTTATTATCTGAAGATTACCGCCGTCAGCCTGAAGGAACACCATGTCCTGGGAAACCTGGAGTTTTGCGTTCAGCGTCACCGTACCCAATCTGTTAATGATGCTGCTGGGCGTGCTGCTACGCCACTGGCGGATGATGGACGACCGTTTTATTGATGGCGCCACGCGGTTGGTGTTCAATCTGGCGCTGCCCTGCCTGCTGTTTTTCAGCATTGCCACCAATCATCCGCAGCTGTTGGGCAACCTGTCTCTGGTGATTTACGGCGCCGTCGGCACCGTCGCCACTTTCTTGTTACTGGAAATAGCCGCCGTCTGGCTGGTGAAGGAACCGCGTGAGCGCGGCGTCTTTGTACAGGGCGGATTCCGAGCCAATACTGCCATCGTCGGCCTGGCCTATGCCATGACTGCCTATGGCAGCGAAGGGGTTGCGCTGGGGTCGTTATACCTGACGGTCACGGTGATCCTGTTTAACGTACTGTCGGTGGTGACTCTGACCCGCAGCCTGCAGGGCGGAGAGGGCAAGAAGATCAGCCGGCTGTCGCTATTACGCAGTATCGTTACTAACCCGCTGATTATCGGCCTGGTGTGTGGGTTGCTGTTTGCCCAGACCGGGCTGGAAATCCCACAGGTTATCCGGCAAACCGGCAGCTATATCTCAGGGTTGTCGTTGCCACTGGCGCTGCTGTGCACCGGTGCCAGTCTGGATTTGCGCGCCATGTTCCGCTCGTCCAACGTGGCGGCTCTGTCCTCCAGCGCCAAACTGTTTCTGGTGCCGATCTTGATGACGTTGGGCGGCTGGCTATGCGGTTTCCAGGGCGCGGCGTTGGGGATTATCTTCCTGTTCTCGGCCACGCCAACCGCCTCCGGCAGTTATGTCATGACGCGCGCCATGGGCGGCAATGCCACGCTGGCGGCGAACATTATCGCCATCACCACCGTCGGGTCGTTTTTCACCACCGCGCTGGGGATCTATTTCTTACGCTCATGGGGCGTAATCTAACTCGGGAGAGTCTATGGAAGCGCTATGTCCGCAATGTCACCAGGCAATGCAGTGGGTGAAGGGTCACTATCATTGCGAAGCCTGTCACAGCGATTATCGGCAGTTGGCCGAATGTCCGGAGTGCCGGCAGCCGCTGCAAGAATTGAAGGCCTGCGGTGCGGTGGATTATCTGTGCCAAAACGGCCATGGGCTGATATCGAAAAAGCGCGTGTTGTTCAGCTATACACCTTGGGTAGCGGGCGAATAGATTCGCCCCGATTAACTCGCAGTAGTTTCCCTAACTTTAGAACGGTTCACTCATCGACCTGACCGGTTTTCCACAGGTTGATCAACGCCTGCGGGGCGCTGGTTTCCGGTATCAGCAGCACGATTTCGCTGCTCAACGTTTGGCTGTAATAGCTGATTTGCACGCGGAAGTAGCGCTGGTCGCCGCAGCCGGGAGAACCTGGCTGCCCCTCCTCTTGCGCGTAGGGCAGTGTCTGGTTCAACAGTTGATTCAGACGTTGCCGCTGTTCCGGCGTAATATCGGCCAGCGCAATGCGCCGCTGGCCAGCCAGTTTGGGAATAAAGGCGAAGCCGCCTTCACGTGCCAGCTCAATGACCGTGTCCTGATTGAGCGTCGGCAAGGGTTTCATTATTCCACCCCCACCTGATGCCAGGCCTGCTGCACCTTATCCGCCACGTCTCCGTCAAAACGCCGTTGCGCATGTTTTACCGTAGTGCGGGCAAAGGTGGCGAAGTCAGCGTCCTGCGGCAGCGCCTTGTCGCAAAGCGTGTCGTACCAGATGAAGCCGGCCTTTTCCCAGGCAAAGCCACCCAGTGCGGTCGCCGCCAGATAGAAGGCGCGGTTGGGAATGCCGGAGTTAAGGTGTACGCCGCCGTTATCCTCTTTGGTTTGAATGTAGCCCTTCATGCTGGCCGGTTGCGGGTCTTTTCCCAGCAGCGGATCGTCGTAAGCCGTACCGGGAGCTGACATGGAACGCAGGCCCTTGCCTTTGATGCCTTTCGCCAGTAACCCCTCGCCAATCAGCCAGTCGGCTTTATCTGCGGTCTGTTTGAGGTGGAACTGTTTGACCAAAGAACCAAACACGTCGGACAGCGACTCATTCAGCGCACCGGCCTGCTGGAAGTAAATCAACCCGGCCTCGCTTTCAGTGACGCCGTGTGCCAGCTCGTGGCCGACTACATCAATGGCGATGGTAAAACGGTTAAAGATTTCGCCGTCACCGTCACCGAAGACCATCTGCTGGCCGTTCCAAAAGGCGTTTTGGTATTCCTTGCCGTAATGGACGCTGCCGGTCAGCGGCAGACCGCGATTGTCCAGAGAATTACGTTTGAATGCCTGCCAGAAGAAATCGTAGGTTACGCCTAGGTAGTCATAGGCCTCGTCTACCGCAACGTCATGATTACTGGCCTGGCCTTCGTTGCGCACCTGTTTGCCGGGCAGTTGGGTGCCGTTTTCGGCGTCGTAGATATCACGCATGACCTCGCCGGCGCTGGACGTTTTCGCACCGGGTGCTCGCAAC
This sequence comes from Serratia sp. OS31, assembly GCF_014164835.1. Lineage (NCBI taxonomy): Bacteria > Pseudomonadati > Pseudomonadota > Gammaproteobacteria > Enterobacterales > Yersiniaceae > Serratia > Serratia sp. OS31. The sequence continues at coordinate 80,335 of NZ_JACJFQ010000019.1, forward strand.
GGTTTGTTGCCGAGCAGGCTCTGGACGTGGTTCAGGGTGTGTAATGCGCAGTCGCGCTGCGGTAGGCTGCCGTGCTCAACGATGCGGCGCAGCATATAAGGGGGAATGACCGAGCGTGCTGTCAGGGTCGGCATAGTGGCTCTCCTTAGGCAAAAAATTTAGCCCTCATCTTTCAAGCTATCGGGTATTTATAAATATTCTGCCACTAAGTGTAGTTCAGACATCGTAAAGGCGGTGGTCATGGGTGCTGACTGCCGGGCTGGTTTTGTGGGGGCTGATGCGTTTGACCGAGGCGCGTACCGCCAGTTTGCCGTGTAGCAGCAGGTTACAAGGCGGCGCATCGGCGCGCAGCATGCGGCGTTGCAGCAGTTGGATCGCCTCATAACCCAGCTCGTCGCGCGGCACCTGCACCGAGGTGAGCGGCACGTCGTGAATTTCCGCCAGATTGAAGCCGTCGGTACTCATCACCGAGATATCGCCCGGCACGCTCAGCTGCAGTTTGTTCAGCGCCTTGACCGCGCCGACCGCCATGTAGTCGCCACCGGCAAGAATGGCCGTTGGCAGCTGCGAACGGTGGCTCACCCGGTTGATAAAGGTGGTAAGCGCCTGCTCCGCTTCTTCGCTGCCGAAGCCGGAAGTGGTCACCAGATGGCGGCCGTCGTCAAAGGCGATATTGTTCCGCGCATAGGCTTGTTTAATGCCCGCCAGCCGCAGTTCCATAGTGTGCCGGCGCAGGCATTGCAGATTCAAAATATGGCTGTGCCCTTGTTGCATCAGATAGTTGGCGGAAAACTCGCCAATCAGCTGGTGATCGGGTGACACGCTGTCGAGCCGCATCTGGCGGTCGGTGCAGTTAATCAGTACGCAGGGTTTATTCAGGTCGGCGGCCAACTGATGAATGTGTTCGTCATCGATGCCGATAATCAACGCCGCCTGAGTTTGCGGATCGCTCATTTTTTCCAGAAACAACGCGCCGTCACTGTGCAGTTCTTCCAGCCCACAATAGCGGATCCGCACTTCATGTTCAGCCAGTGCGGCGGAGATCCCCTGGATCACCTTGTAGTAGAAGATATCGGTGCGTACATCAAAAGCACGCTGCGGAGCGAAGACCATCACGTTGTTGAGCATCAACCTGCCGCTGGAAATGCCTTGCAGAATGCCGTTCTGTTGGGCGCAGGCCAGCACTTTTTGGCGCGCTTCGACGCTGGTGTTGGATTTGCCGGCTAATACGCGTGAAACGGTGCTGATCGACAGCCCGGTTTGCCGGGCAATTTCCTGTATTTTCAGCTTTCCGTTCATTCTGTGATCTCCTTCAAATTCGGTAATGAAAATATTTTCACGGTGTTTTTTCAGCGTACTGTCAGGCTTCTGTCGCCATTATGGCGAGCTTTTATTCTGTGCATGAGAATTTTTGCAAAAAACCTCGTTTCGCTCACGCTTCCGGCTGGTTAGTCTGAATTGGTATACCAACTTTATAGATTTATCAGTCCAATTAATGGGCTGAATTACAAATAAAACGAAAATAAATCATGCGGTTGTGATCGTGATGCGTTGGTCTTTTTCAGACATACCGCAGTTTTACACGGCTCATACCTTCGATACCAAAACGTACCCTACCAAAAGGCGCGCTGTTTCACCGGGCAGCCGTCGTGGAGAGAAGACAGATGAGTGTTGAAATTAATCAAAGGGTCGCCGCCAGCGGCCGGCGCAAATTCAAATCGCTGCGCTGGTGGATGCTGGCGCTGTTTTTGCTGGGCGTGACGGTTAACTACATTACCCGCAATTCGCTGGGCATTCTGGCACCTGAACTGAAAACCAGCCTCAACATGACCACCGAGCAGTATTCCTGGGTGGTGGCGTCGTTCCAGTTGGCCTATACGGTATTTCAGCCGATCTGCGGCTGGCTGATCGACGTTATCGGCCTGAAGATGGGCTTTTTGATCTGCGCCAGTATCTGGGCGGTAGTTTGCATGCTGCATGCCGGGGCAGGGAGCTGGGTTCAGCTGGCTATCCTGCGTTTCTTTATGGGCGGGGCGGAAGCGGCGGCCACGCCGGCCAACGCCAAGGCGATTTCCGACTGGTTCCCTAAAAAGGAACGTCCGATCGCCGCCGGTTGGGCTGGCGTTGGTTTCTCTATTGGCGCCATGCTGGCTCCGCCGATCATCGTGATTGCTCACGTTTCCTTTGGCTGGCAGGGCGCTTTTTTGTTCTCCGGCGCGCTGGCGTTGATCTGGGTGGTGCTGTGGTGGCTGTTCTATCACTCGCCGCAGCAGCACCCCAATCTGAGCCAGCAGGAACTGGATTTGATCCGCGAAGACAATGAGCCGGAACTGCCCCGATTGCCGTTCCTCAAGTCTCTGGCGATTTTGTGCCGCAACAAAAAGTTCTATGGCATCGCCATTCCGGCCTTTCTCGCCGAACCGGCCTGGGCGGTGTTCAGTTTCTGGGTGCCGCTGTACCTGGCCACCGAGCGCGGCATGGACTTAAAGCACATCGCCATGTTCGCCTGGCTGCCGTTTTTGGCGGCGGACATCGGCAGCGTCGCCAGCGGTTATCTCACCACCCTGTACCGCAAATGGTTCGGCTGCAGCCGCGTTAACTCGGTGGTCGCCAGCTCGGTGACGGGCGCCTTCATGATGGTCTCGCTGGCATTTGTGGCGATCACCAAAGATCCCTACGTGGCGATCGCACTGATCTCGATCGGCGGCTTCGGGCACCAGGTGATCTCCTGCATGCTCAGCGCGCTGGTGGTGGAGTCGTTCGATAAAAACCAAATGGCGACCGTCAACGGCATGCGCGGATCCAGCGCCTGGATCGCCAGCTTCCTGTTTACGTTGCTGATCGGTGCGGTCTCCGACACCGTCGGTTTCAACCCGCTGTTTATCGCCATGGGCTTCTTCGACCTGATCGGTGCCCTGTTCCTGATTGCTTTGATCGCCGAACGCGGCGGTAAAAAAACACTCAATAGTTAAGTTGGATGCCTATGAAAACCTTGAAAAACTGGACGCTGGCAGGCCAGTATGCCGATCGTATTGAGCTGCTGGTCGATGAACGCCATCTGTTTTGCCTGTACGTGTTGGAAAACCACCTGTGTCGCGTGTTGATCAAGCGCAACGGAGAGCTGGCGCTGGACCGCACCTGGAGCATTGCGCCACAGGCCGATGTGCCCTGGGAAGGGCGCGATCGGCTGAGCGTCGACGGTTTCAGCCTGCCGGGTTACCAACTGCAACAGCATGAGGATCGGCTGGTGCTGACCACCTCCGCGTTGCGCGTGACCGTACATCAGCCGTTATGGCTGGAATGGGAGCACTGCAACGCCGCCGGCGAATGGCGTCCGCTGGCAGCCGATCGGCCAACCAGCGCCTATTTGCTTAATCCGCACGGTGACGGCGTGGCCCATTATCAACGTCGCCATGCCGCCGAGCGCTATTATGGCCTGGGTGAGAAGGCCGGTGATTTGGAACGCAGCGGCCGCCGTTTTGAAATGCGCAATTTGGATGCGATGGGTTACAACGCCGCCAGCACCGACCCGCTGTACAAGCACATTCCCTTCACTATCACCCGTGGAGAAGAGGCCAGCTTTGGGCTGTTTTACGATAACCTGAGCAGTTGCTGGCTGGATCTGGGCAACGAGATCGACAATTACCACCTGGCCTATCGCCGCTATCAGGCCGAGGCGGGGGATCTGGATTATTACCTGTTCCTCGGGCCAAAGGTGCTGGATGTCACCAAGGCGTTTGTGCGCCTGACCGGCAAGACACACTTCGGGCCAAAATGGAGCCTGGGCTACAGCGGCTCCACCATGCATTACACCGACGCGCCGGATGCCCAACAGCAGCTACAGCAGTTCATTGAGCTTTGCCGTCAACATGACATTCCCTGCGACTCTTTCCAACTGTCGTCCGGTTACACCTCAATCGGCAACAAGCGTTACGTGTTCAACTGGAACCACGACAAGGTGCCGCAACCCAAGCAGTTGAGCCAGGCTTTCCACGATGCCGGATTGAAGCTGGCGGCCAATATCAAGCCGTGCTTGCTGCAGGATCACCCGCAGTATCAACAAGCGGCGCAGCAAGGGTTGTTTATTCGCGATTCAGAAAGCGAACGGCCGGAGCGCTCCAGCTTTTGGGACGATGAAGGATCGCACCTCGATTTCACTCATCCGGCGACGGTACGCTGGTGGCAGCAGGGCGTGACTGAGCAACTGCTGGAAATGGGCATCGATTCCACCTGGAATGACAATAACGAATACGAAGTGTGGGACGGCGAAGCGCGCTGTCACGGTTTTGGCCGGCCGATCGCCATCAAGCATATTCGCCCGGTGATGCCGCTGTTGATGATGCGCGCCTCGATGGAGGCACAACAGCGCTTTGCTCCCGAACTGAGGCCGTACCTGATTTCGCGTTCCGGCTGCGCCGGCATGCAGCGCTATGTGCAGACCTGGAGCGGCGACAACCGCACCAGTTGGCAGACCCTGCGTTACAACATTCGCATGGGGCTGGGCATGAGCCTGTCCGGGTTGTACAACCTTGGGCACGACGTGGGCGGTTTCTCCGGCGACAGGCCGGACGCCGAACTGCTGGTGCGCTGGGTACAAAATGGCGTGATGCATCCGCGTTTCACCATTCACTCCTGGAACGACGACGCCACGGTTAACGAACCCTGGATGTACCCTGCGGTGACGCCGGCAGTGCGCGAGGCGATTGCTTTGCGTTATCGGCTGATGCCGTATTTCTACACCCTGCTGTGGCAGGCCAGCGTCGACGACGAGCCGATGCTGCGCCCGACCTTCCTCGACCACGAGCATGATGAGCGCACGCTGAACGAAACCGATGATTTTATGATAGGTCGCGATCTGCTGGTGGCCAGCGTGGTGGAGCAGGGGCAGCGTCAGCGGCCGGTGTATCTGCCGGATAACGGCGACGGCTGGTACTGCTTCTACAGCGGGCAATGGTTCAGCGGCGGCCAGGAGGTGCTGCTTGAGGCACCGCTGGAGCGCCTGCCGCTGCTGGTGCGTGCCGGTGCCGCGATACCTTTGTCGTCCCGATTGGCGCATGTTGACGTAACGGCAGACGATCGGCGCGAGCTGAAGCTGTACCCGCTCAAAGGCAGTGGCAGCGCTTCTGGGCTGTTATTCGAAGATGACGGGGAAAGTTATGGCTGGCAGCAGGGCGACGCGCTGTGGCTGCGCTGGGAGATGTTCAGCGACAATCAACGCATCATGCTGAACATCACTGCCGAAGGCCGGTTCAAACCGGCGTGGCGGACGTTGACCTGCAGTTTGCCAACTGGTGAGACGCGAGAACTGTGGATTAACGGCGTGCCGGGCAGCAGTTTTACGCTGGAGTAAGCGGGATTATTCGGCCGCGCGTTTCTTGCGAGGCTTTTTGGCGACGGTGATGGTTTTCACCTCGCTTTCCACCCAGCCATCCTGCAGGCGGGTTTTCAGCAGTTCACCAACCTGGGCCTGTTTGGTGGTTTTCAGCAGTTCGCCGCGCGGGGTTTGCGTCACGCTGTAGCCACGGGCCAGCGTTGCCAGCGGGCTGACGGCCTCGAGCTGGCTGCAGGCGACGCCAAAACGTTGACGCAGGCCGTTAAGCTGGCGATCCCATGCCTGCTGCAAACGGTATTCCTGTTGCTGCACGCGTTGTTGGTAGCGGTGAATACGCGCCTGCGGTTGCATCTGCGCCAGCCGTTGCTGAGCCCGCTCGCTGCGACGCGAAGACAGACGCAGTTGGTTTTGCATGCCGTCTTCCAACCGGCGCTGCAGTTTGAACAACAGCGTTTGTTGGCGCGCCAGACGCAGGTGCGGGTGCTGCTGCTGCAAACGGTGGTTGATGCGGGTGAACTGCTGCTGGCGCTGCGCCAGGTAGTAGTCCATCGCCATTTCCATCCGCTGTTGCTGTGATTGCAACTGACGCAGCAGTTCCAACTGATTGCGACTGACCAGTTCGGCAGCGGCAGAAGGGGTTGGCGCACGCAGATCGGCGACAAAGTCGGCAATGGTGACGTCGGTTTCGTGGCCGACGGCGCTGACAATCGGAATGCGGCTGGCGAAAATCGCCCGCGCAACGCGTTCGTCGTTAAAGCTCCACAGGTCTTCCAGCGAACCCCCGCCACGGCCGACGATCAGCACGTCGCACTCGTCACGGCGGTTGGCCGTTTCGATGGCGCGCACAATCTGCAGGGGGGCTTCCGCGCCCTGCACCGAAGTAGGGTAGATAACGATGGGCAACGAAGGATCGCGCCGTTGCAGCACCTGCAGCACATCGTGCAGCGCCGCGCCGCTGGCGGAGGTAATGACCCCGACGCGTTTGGCCGGGCTGGGCAGCGGCTGTTTGAACTGTTGGTCGAACAGGCCTTCGGCGCTCAGCCGTTGTTTCAACTGATCGAACTGCTGTTGCAACAGGCCGTCGCCGGCAGGCTGCATGCTTTCTGCGATCAGCTGATAGTCGCCGCGCGGCTCATACAGCGTGATGCTGGCGCGAACCAGCACCTGTTGGCCATTTTGCGGGCGGAAGGTGGTGCGGCGGTTAGTGTTGCGGAACATCGCGCAACGCACCTGCGCGCGGTCGTCTTTCAGCGTGAAATACCAATGGCCGGAAGACGGCTGGGAGAAGTTGGAGATCTCGGCGGAGAGCCAAATCTGGCCCATTTCCATTTCCAGCAGCTGTCGAACCGTCTGATTCAGGCGGCTTACGGTAAAAATGGAAGGCGAAGCAGGTATCGACATGTGACCCAGATCAAATTTCAAAACAAGCACTTAATTGGTCGATACTACATGGCTGAAAAAGGTAATCAAGAGTTTTTGTGAGAAAGTGCTGGAGGCAACCGATTACGCTCTGTATAATGCCGCGGCAATATTTTATCTTTTTCACAGCCCACTCTGGTGAGATATTGCCCATGCTACGTATCGCAAAAGAAGCACTGACGTTTGACGACGTTCTCCTGGTTCCAGCTCACTCTACGGTTCTGCCTAATACCGCTGAGCTCGGCACCCAACTGACCAAAAATATCCGCCTGAATATCCCTATGCTGTCCGCAGCCATGGATACCGTTACCGAATCCGGCCTGGCCATCGCGCTGGCGCAGGAAGGCGGTTTGGGCTTCATTCACAAGAACATGTCTATCGAGCGTCAGGCAGAAGAAGTCCGCCGCGTGAAAAAACATGAAAGCGGCGTGGTGACCGATCCACAAGCCGTAACCCCCGCCACTACCCTGAAAGAAGTGAAAGAGCTGACCGCACGTAACGGCTTCGCCGGTTACCCTGTGGTCACCGAAGAGAACGAACTGGTCGGTATCATCACCGGCCGCGACGTCCGCTTCGTCACCGATCTGAACCAGCCTGTTACTGCCGTGATGACGCCGAAAGAGCGTCTGGTTACGGTGAAAGAAGGCGAAGCGCGTGAAGTCGTGCTGCAGAAAATGCACGAAAAACGCGTTGAGAAAGCGCTGGTAGTGGACGACAGCTTCCATCTGCTGGGCATGATCACCGTAAAAGACTTCCAGAAAGCGGAACGCAAGCCAAACGCCTGTAAAGACGAGCATGGCCGTCTGCGCGTTGGCGCTGCGGTGGGTGCAGGCGCAGGTAACGAAGAGCGCGTTGATGCGCTGGTCGCCGCCGGCGTTGACGTGCTGCTGATCGACTCCTCTCACGGCCATTCCGAAGGCGTATTGCAGCGCATTCGCGAAACGCGCGCCAAATACCCGGATCTGCAGATCGTGGGCGGCAACGTGGCTACCGCAGCCGGTGCCAAAGCGCTGGCTGACGCCGGCGTCAGCGCGGTCAAAGTGGGTATCGGCCCTGGCTCCATCTGTACTACTCGCATCGTGACCGGCGTAGGCGTACCGCAGATCACGGCCATCGCCGATGCGGTTGAAGCGCTGGAAGGGACAGGCATTCCGGTCATCGCCGACGGCGGCATTCGCTTCTCCGGTGACATCGCCAAAGCTATCGCGGCCGGCGCATCCTGCGTAATGGTCGGCTCCATGCTGGCGGGTACCGAAGAATCACCGGGCGAAATCGAGCTGTATCAGGGCCGTTCGTTCAAATCCTACCGCGGTATGGGCTCACTGGGCGCGATGTCCAAAGGCTCTTCCGACCGTTACTTCCAGACCGATAACGCCGCCGACAAACTGGTGCCGGAAGGTATCGAAGGCCGCGTGGCTTACAAAGGCATGCTGAAAGCGATCGTGCACCAGCAAATGGGCGGCCTGCGTTCTTGCATGGGCCTGACCGGCTGCGCCACCATCGACGACCTGCGTACCAAGGCTGAATTTGTTCGTATCAGCGGCGCCGGTATCCAGGAAAGCCACGTGCACGACGTGACCATCACCAAAGAGTCACCGAACTACCGCATGGGTTAATGCTTTATCCTCTCCTGCGGGAGAGGCCGGGGTGGGGCCGAAGCCTCACCCCGAAAACACTTTTTTCGCTCTTTTTCTCTGTTGCTGGAATTCGCCTCACATGACAAAAAATATCCATAAGCATCGCATTCTGATTCTGGACTTTGGTTCGCAATACACTCAACTGGTCGCCCGCCGCGTGCGCGAAATCGGCGTTTACTGCGAGCTGTGGGCCTGGGACGTTAGCGAAGAGCAAATCCGCGAATTCAATCCGAGCGGCATCATCCTGTCCGGCGGCCCGGAAAGCACCACCGAAACCAACAGCCCGCGTGCGCCAGAATACGTGTTCACCGCCGGTGTACCTGTGCTGGGCGTATGCTACGGCATGCAGACCATGGCAATGCAGCTGGGCGGCCATGTGCAAGGTTCCAACGAGCGTGAGTTCGGTTACGCGCAGGTGGAAATCACTACCGACAGCGCACTGGTTCGCGGCATCGAAGACGCGCTGAGCCCAACCGGCAAACCGCTGCTGGACGTGTGGATGAGCCACGGCGACAAAGTGACCGCTATCCCGTCCGACTTCGTGACCGTTGCCAGCACCGATACCTGCCCGTTTGCCATTATGGCCAACGAAGAAAAACGCTTCTACGGCGTGCAGTTCCACCCGGAGGTGACCCACACCCGTCAGGGCCAGCGCATGCTGGAGCGTTTCGTGCTGGATATCTGCCAGTGTGAAGCCCTGTGGACCCCGGCGACCATCATCGAAGATGCAGTAGAGCGCATTCGTGAGCAGGTGGGCGAAGATCACGTGATCCTCGGCCTGTCCGGCGGTGTCGACTCTTCCGTGACCGCAATGCTGCTGCATCGCGCCATCGGCAAACGCCTGACCTGCGTGTTCGTCGATAACGGCCTGCTGCGTCTGAACGAAGCCGATCAGGTGCTGGAAATGTTTGGCGACCACTTCGGCCTGAACATCGTTCACGTGGCGGCGGAAGATCGCTTCCTGAGCGCGTTGGCCGGCGTTGATGAGCCGGAAGCCAAGCGTAAGATCATCGGCCGCGTGTTTGTTGAACTGTTCGACGAAGAAGCCTGCAAGCAAACCGACGTGAAATGGCTGGCGCAGGGCACCATCTACCCGGACGTGATCGAATCCGCCGCTTCCGCCACCGGCAAAGCGCACGTGATCAAATCGCACCATAACGTGGGTGGCCTGCCGAAAGAGATGAAGCTGGGCCTGGTCGAGCCGCTGAAAGAGCTGTTCAAAGACGAAGTGCGCAAAATCGGTCTGGAACTGGGCCTGCCGTACGACATGCTTTACCGTCACCCGTTCCCGGGCCCAGGTTTGGGCGTTCGCGTACTGGGCGAAGTGAAGAAAGAGTACTGCGACCTGCTGCGCCGTGCCGATGCGATCTTCATCGAAGAGCTGCACAAAGCCGATCTGTACAACAAAGTCAGCCAGGCATTCACCGTGTTCCTGCCGGTGCGTTCAGTTGGCGTGATGGGCGATGGCCGTAAATACGACTGGGTTGTTTCACTGCGCGCAGTGGAAACCATCGACTTTATGACCGCACATTGGGCGCACCTGCCGTACGATTTCCTCGGCCGCGTCTCCAACCGCATCATCAACGAAGTCAACGGCATTTCCCGCGTGGTTTATGACATCAGCGGTAAGCCACCGGCTACCATCGAGTGGGAATGATAAACGGCTGATCACTGACTATCGGTGATGATTTAAAACCCTCGCTACAGGCAGACTGTGCGGGGGTTTTCTTTTTTCCGATGCCCACAAAATATTCCCTTTGCGCGCCTCCCTGTATTCATTTTGGTTATACCAAAGATCCCTTTTTTGATTATTCCCTGATATCAGCCCAGCCCTATACTCGATCAATCCTTGTTCTCTGGAAAAAACTGCCCCTGCAGGCTGCCCAGTAAAGCCCAGGGTTATGCATAAGCTCCGGAACTGACAGAAGGTAACTCATTACTAATCAGTATGTTGATACCATTTCATCTACCGGTTAACCCCGAGTTTTCCAGCCGGTGGTGGCGTGCGTTTCATGATGCAAGCTAATAAAAGAACAAGAAAAGAGGATTTTTGCCATGAACAAACAATCCGTCACCGACATTGTCGATCAAAGCCCGCTTGGCGGTTTGCAGATAATGACGCTGGTCTTGTGTTTTATTGTATTGATGATTAATGGTCTGGATGCCAGCGCGATGGGCTATATTGCGCCGGAATTGGCTCAAGAATGGGGGATAGATCGCGCCGAGTTGGGGCCTGCTTTCGCCGCGGGTCTGTTCGGCATGCTACTCGGCAGTTTCATTTGCGGCCCTGCGGCGGATCGTTATGGCCGCAAAACGGTGCTGCTGATCTGCTCGGTTATCGTCGCTTTAGGCACCCTGGGTTATGCCTTTTCCTCATCGATTGCCGTGCTTGTGGCACTGCGTTTGCTGACCGGCATGGGGTTAGGCGGCGTATTGCCCGGTTGTATTACCCTGGTGTCAGAATATTCGCCCGTTCGCTGGCGTATGCTGCTGGTCACCCTGAGCTTTTCCGGCTTTACTCTGGGCATGGCGCTCGGCGGTTGGGTGGCCGACTTACTGCTGCCGGTGCTGGGCTGGAGAGGCCTGCTGTTTGTGGGCAGTATCGCCCCCTTGGTGATGTTGCCAGTGCTGTATTTCATGCTCCCAGAGTCTATCTGTTTCCTGGCCAACAGGCCGCAACAGCGGGCTAAATTACTGCGGATCGTCGAGCGGATTGGTGGCCAGAAGAATTGGCAGTCCGTGGTCTTTACCGACGGCATGGACAGAAAGCCCGGAGAAAAAAGCCAGAAGCTATCGCCCGTGGTTGCTCTGTTTTCTGAGGGGCGAACCGAGCGTACGCTTCTACTCTGGCTGACCTTTTTCTGCTGCTTGTTCTCGTTTTACCTGCTGAGCAATTGGCTGCCAACGGTACTCCGCGGTAGCGGTTTTGACGCTCACACTGCTTTATATGTCGCCGCAATGCTGCCTTTGGGGGGCGTTGTCGGCGGCATAATCACCGCTGTGCTCATCGATCGTATCGGTATCGCCAGAATTCTCCCGCCTTTAGCGCTTTTGGCCTCCTTCGCGTTGCTGGTTACCGGCAGCCAGCTTGGCAGTTCGACCGGTTTGCTGGTTTGCGTATTTCTTGTGGGGCTCACGCTGACCGGCGCACTGAACAACATCAGTATTTTGAGCGCGGGCCTGTATCCCACCATGGCGCGGGCGACCGGAGTGTCATGGGGGATCGGCGTGGGTCATATTGGTTCTATCCTCGGGGCTTATCTCGGTTCTTGGCTTTATGCCGCGGTGGGCGATTTGCAGAATTTTTTCTTTTGGATGGCGCTTCCCGCGTTCATTGCCGCTTTGGCGTTGTTCTGCATGACCAGGAGAAAGGATCTGTTTGCGGTACAGGCGGGTTCTTAACGACGGGTAACGATCAAAAACAAACAGGGCTGAGGAGAGGGTATGAAGCAACTGCATGCAGAAATTGCTGGGGCAGGCATCGCCGGGCTTACGGCAGCGGCGGCGTTAGCCCAGCGTGGGTGGAGCGTAAGGGTGCACGAGCGTTCACCTCACCTGCGCACCTTTGGTGCGGGCATCTATATCTGGAGTAATGGGCTGCGTGTGCTCGAGGCGATTGGCGCCTATGACGAGGCCATGGTGGGGGCACATGAAGGGGCCCTGTTCCAGACCCGCGATCGCTGCAACGTGACCATGGAGGATATTCCGATCAACAGCGGTGGCGCCCCACGTCTGGTTACCATCCTGCGTGAGCAGTTACTGCTGTCTTTGCTCAATGCTGCTCGCCGCGCCGGGGCCGAAATCGTCAGTGATTCTGCGGCGGTGGGGGCGACACCGGACGGCAAGCTGTTGCTGGCGGACAAACGGGCGTTGTCAGCAGATTTGGTGATTGGCGCTGACGGTATCAATTCGCGCGTCAGAGAGTCGCTGGACCTGCTGATGTACCGCAAGCCGCTGCACTATGGCGCGGTCAGAATGATGTTGAAGCGCGATGACGATGACGTACCGTCTGCAGATCGTTCGAACTACATTGAGTACTTTTCGGGGACAAGGCGGATACTTTATACGCCCGCCAGCGCGACCGATCTGTATGTTGCGTTGTGTTGCGCTGAGGACGATGTGGATGCCTATCAGCTGCCGATTGCCCCGGCACTTTGGTGCAAATCCTTCCCACACCTTTCCGGCCTGATCGCACGTTTTGGCGATGCCGGCCGTTGGGATGCGTTTGAGGTGCTGAAGCTCAAAGCCTGGAGCAAAGGGCAGGTAGCAATCCTCGGTGATGCTGCCCATGCGATGCCGCCTTACCTCGGCCAAGGGGGAGGTTGTGCTCTGATGAATGCCCTAGGGCTGGCGGTCAGTCTGGAAAATAACCGGAATATCCCGGCGGCACTGGCGGTCTGGGAGGCGCAGGAACGGCCGCTGACCGAACATACGCAGGACACGGCGGAACGCATGGGGCATATGAACCTGTGGCCGGACGACGTTCGATCGGCCGTTTTGCGTATCACCGGGCGCTGCGCGCAGATCGGCGCAGAGCGTATGAAAACGGCGTTGAGCCTGCCTACGGGCTCTTTGGCGTGATCATCAACGCCTATCTTTGGTTCCGTTCCGGGAACAGGGGCGGATCTATCATGTTTTTGACGCCAGAGCCGTTTGGGAAATGGCGGTGTTCATCAGGGAGGTTGAAAAATGACGCTTTTGGCAGACGAAGTATTTATGGATCCGACACGCCTCAATGAGGATTACGATGCCCGCGCTACGGTGGGCGTTGAAGGATTCGCCAGAGAAATGGCGCGTTATCGCTCGCAGTCCGAAAAGATGAAATCCTCCTATAGCCGCCATTTTGATGTCACCTATTGTAAGGAGAGCGGCCAGGCTCTGGATATATACGGGCCAAGGGGGAATGGGAATGGGTCGCTGCTGCCCGTTTTCATTTTTATTCACGGGGGGTACTGGCGGGCGCTGTCGAAAGACGATTCCGCGATGATGGCGGGCACATTGGCGGAAAATGGCATTGCCACGGTGGCTATAGATTATCCACTCGCGCCGGCAGCCGGCATCGGTGACATTGTCCATGCCGTACGCAGTGCCGTGGCGTTCATTTGGCGGCGAGGACATGAGTTTGGGCTGGATCCGGATCGGATCTCGTTAGGCGGCAGTTCTGCAGGAGCCCATTTGCTGGCAACCCTGCTAGCCCCTGGCTGGCATGCAGCCTTTGGTGTACCGAACGATCTGGTGAAGTTCGCTTTTCCCATTAGCGGGCTTTTTGAACTTGCACCCTTGATGAAGACGCGCGCACAGGAATGGCTGGCACTCTCCGATGACAGCGTGGCCGATTACAGCCCGATGCGTCATATCCCTGCGCCGGGATGCCCCATCACCGTTGCCTGGGCTGGAGGCGATCCTCCCGGTTTCAAACGCCAGTCTGCGGCCTATGCCTCATTGTATAAGGCGGCCGGTGCGGAAACGGATCTGCTGGAGGTGCCGCATTGCAACCACTTCGATGTGTTGATGGAGTGGGCCGACCCGACTTCTCTGCTTTCCCGAACGCTGATCTCGGGAATATCACGCCATCTTTGACCGCTTCCCACTCACTCATTTCTACGGTTTGGGTTGGGAAAGATAATCTTTCATATGTTCACAACGCCGGCAAACCTCAGTACTTTATATCCTTGTATCGGTGGTTAGCCCACCGCCCGATTTTGCAAGGGTCGACGGAGGTTCTGTGACGGCATTGCCAATACGAATAGCATTACCTGACGAGCTCGAAGCGTCTTTAAGGCCACTGAGACCGGATGATGTTCACGCCTGGTCGGCGTATTTGAGTGAGCCTGGCGTCACGGAACATACCAGTTGGGGTGATGTCGGGCCGACGGATTTGGAGAAGCTCGTCGCCGATTATGCCAAAGGCAGGGATGCGATTCGTTGGGCTATCGTGGACGCGAATGACAGTTTGCTCGGGACGGTGGGGCTGAACGAAATATCCCGCGATCACGGCCGGGCTGAAATTGCTTACGATCTTGACCCGCGCCACTGTGGCCGAGGTTTGGCGACGGCGGCCGCGAGAGCCGTTATACATTGGGCGCATACGGCTCTGGGCCTTCAGCGCGTGCAGGCCACGGTCCTGGAGAGCAACCTATTGTCGATTGCCGTGCTGGAGCGGGTAGGTATGCAACGCGAAGGCCTGATAAGGCAATATCGCCGGGTACGCGGGCAGGCTCGAGATTACTGGATGTACGCAGCCATTCACAACAAGGAAAAGTGAGGCTGTAGCCTCACTTTTCAAGCTGTTGGCTTTGTTCATCATAGCTGCGCTGGCAGGCCTGAATCGCCTCCATATTTCCCATCGTCCAGTCAAACAAGATAGTGAACGGCCCTTGCAATGACTGGCCTAGCGGCGTCAGCGAATACTCGACGCCGAGCACCCGCCCATCCAAAACCTTGCGGTTCACCATGCCGTTACGCTCCAGCTTGCGCAGCGTTTGGGTGAGCACACGTTGAGTGACGCCATCAAGGCGACGCTTGATCGCATTGAAGCGTCTTGGTTCACGCAGCACCTCCAGCACCATCATTGACCATTTGTCCGCGATCTGATCGAGAATAATTCGGCTCGGGCAGTCGGCACGGTAGACAGTTTCATTCGTCTCCATCGGTATCCTCCAGCATCCCTGGGATGCTTCAAGTGCGTAATTGACGCCAGGTATGCAAAGTATACCATTCGATCGACGGCGCGAAAATCCAGCACCGATATCCCAGGCAAACAAGGACATTGACATGAAAGATACCGATTTCAGCAAACTCAGCTTGTCTCACGCAAAGGGGGTCTTGACGATCACCCTCAATAATCCGCCGGTCAACGTTCTTGATGTGGCTTTGATGTCGGAGATCAGCCGCTTACTGCTTGCCGTGCGTGACGACCCGGACACTCGCGTGTTGGTTTTCCAGAGTGCGGATCCGGAGTTCTTCATTGCTCATGTCGACATGACCTTAATCGATGAACCACATGCTTTCGACGATCTGGCGCGCAATGCGCCGGAAGGGCTCAACCCCTTCCAGGCATTCGGCGAGCTGCTGCGCAGCCAACCCCAGGTCACTATCGTTAAGCTTGCCGGACTGGCGCGTGGGGGCGGCGCAGAATTCGTTGCGGCGGCGGATATGGCCTTTGCCGCCGAAGGGCGGGCAGGGCTGGCTCAATGCGAAGCCTTGATGGGCATTACGCCTGGAGGGGGCGCGACGCAATATTTGACGGATCGCATGACGCGTGGCCGCGCACTTGAAGTGGTTCTGGGGGCCGATCTTATCGATGCCGCCACCGCAGAATGCTATGGCTGGATTAACCGCGCCTTGCCCGCGTCCGAACTCGACGAGTTTGTCGCACGCCTGGCGGACAACATTGCGGCACTGCCCGAAGGGGTTATCGCGGCGGCCAAGCAGGCGATGCCAGCGGCAGATCTGCGGGAAGGTTTTTATCGTGAGCATCAGGCCTGGGCGGGACTTTTTGAACGCCCTGCAGCGGAGAGACTCATTCGGGGTGGGCTTAAGGCGGGCGCTCAAACCAAAATGGGTGAGCGCCACCTCGAAGGCCTGTTGCGCAATCTTGGCGCTTAAGCGGCAGTCTGAATCTTGCCGATGCCGGAAATGGAGCGCCGGCAGAGTAAAACCCCGAACAGGCCAGGTGCCGGCTAGCAGGATGACCACTGCGAAAGCAAGGCGTGCAATTTTGCGGGTTCCAGCGGCTTTCTTAACACCAGATAACCTTCCTGTTCGGCCTCTTGCAGAATGGGGGAGTTGAATTCCCCGCTGACCATGGCGCCGCTGGTGTCCGGCAGGCGTTCGAACAGCGCTTTCAATATATCGAAGCCGCTTTCGCCGGAGCGGAGCCGTTGATCGCAAAGTACGGCGAAGGGGGTAAAGCCTTCGTCGATAATCGCAAAAGCCTCCTCGGCGGAGGCGGCGCAACGCACCGTGATCCCCCAGGTACTCATCAAGCTGGACCAGGCGGAGGTGACCAGCGGATCATCGTCCACCACCAGGCAGGCGCCGCTCAATGACTCATAGCGGGTAGGGATCAGGCTGTGGCTATAGGCGTTGAGGTTTTCTGGCGCTTTCACTTCCCCGGTATAGAGGGCAAAACGCATCCAGAAATGCGATCCTTTACCTTCCACGGAGCGCATGCCGTATTTCACCTTCATCAATTTGGCGCAGCGGGCCACTACCGCAAGGCCTAACCCGTGACCGGCGCTATCGATTTTCCACGCCAGTTCAGGGCGATAGTAGGGGGAAAAGATTTTGCCTTTTTCTTCGTCGGCGATGCCCACGCCGGTGTCCCAGACTTCGATCAGACATGCTCCCTTTTGGGGACGGATGGCGATCAACACACCGCCTTTTTGGGTGTAGCGTAGCGCATTTTGTATCAGGTTAATCAGCGACTGTCGGATGAGCAACTGATCGCCCATCACGGCAATGCGTCGCTTGGGGCGCCATGTCCGCAAGGATAATCCCCGGCTGTTCGCTTCTTCACGGAACAGGGTAATCACCGAGTCAAGCAGGATTCCAATGTCGACATGGGTGGTGGCGGTGCTGACGTTGCCGGACTCTATCTTGCTCAGATCGAGCAAAGAATTGAACATCAGGTGCACGGAGCGCACGCTCTGCTGTAGATCCAACAGCTGGGGGGTTAAAGAGGCATCGCGATTTTTATGGATGATGGCCTCGATCAGGAAGCCCATGGCATGTACCGGCTGGCGTAAGTCGTGGCTGGCGGTGGTCAGAAACTGGTTTTTATCGAGCAGGGCCTGTTCCGCCTCCTCTTTGGCCTGGCGGAATTGCTCCGCAAGGCGGGAGCTCTTCTCTTCGAGACGGGCTTGCTGAATAAAAAACTTATGAGAACTCAATGCGTGGCGATAGATGGCGAACCCGTAAAGCAGGTTGAGCATCAACACAATGAGCATGACATCGTTTAAACGCCAGATGATGCCAATGTTAAGCATGCCCCAGCAGGCAAAGAAGAAAAGGGTAAAGGTACTGATGATGGGCGTCAAATGGGTCGCGTTTGCCGCGACGATGGCCGCGATGCTGATATTTAATAACAGGAAGAAATCGAAATTATTTATTTGTGGCGTTATTAAATATAATGAGGATATGCCTACTCCATGCACGAAAGCGACTTTGTTAATTCGGGGGAGCCAGCGATTAAGAATAACGCCAGCATCCTCTTTTTCAGCTTCACGTTGGTATCTGCGGTGCCATAACCGAATAGCCAAAGCGCAGCATAAATACAGCGCAATCCAGATGATGATCGGCCACAGCGGTTCCCTCAGTAAATATATCCAAATGGCAAAGGGGATGCCGACGCAGGGCACGGCGCTGAAACTAAAGACCAAACGAATAAACGTATTGTTCAATAATCGGATTTGTGCGCGTGGCGAAATGCCATCATCTTGTAAAGATTGAATTAGTTTCATTCGGATGGCCCCTGCCTGCCATGCAGTAACGTAATGGCTTCTACCCGACTGTTTACGCCTATTTTTTTAAGGATATTGCTGATGTGTTCTTTGACCGTGGGTTCGGAAATAGCAAGCTGAGTGGCTATTCTCTTATTAGGAAAGCCGCGCATCATCATGGTCAAAACGTCAATTTGTCTCGGCGTTAAATTAAAATTTTGGAGAGGGGTTTTGGCAGTGGAGGCATCCAAAGAATTATCCATAGGGAACCAGCTTTTATTTTCCAGCAGCGCAGCAACGGCTTTGGCGAATAATTCTGGCGGCTCATTTTTCAGCACGAAACCATGCCCCCCGGCATCACGTACCTTTTGCCCTATTTCGTTGTTCTCATCACCGCTGACCACTAATAATCTTACCTGTGGGTAAAGCTGTCTGATCTCTTTGAGTAATTTTAATGCCGTGCCGTCGGATAACCAAAAGTCGATGACGATTAAACGCGGGGCGCCATTTTCCAGAATGTGCCGATAACAACTCTCCTCGTTTGTCATCACGTAGGCATGTTTAAATCGACAGTGCGTATTCAGGAAATTGGCGATGCCACTTGCCACCAACGGATGGTCATCAACGACCAACGCATAATCCTGCCCCAAGGGTATCTCCTTTTGCTAAAACCTATCAGATTGGTCTGATGACTTGTTATTTTCAACCCTCCCTACTTTAGGAGGGTTTTTTCGGTTAGGAAAGGGAAATATATTATTCAGGGATTTTGATAAGGTAAAACATAAAGCCATTCAGCATTTGGATCTGTTTGGTTACAAAGGACAATTTATGAGAAAACCACTTATCGCATTAACTGTTACGCTTCTGGTAGCTGGCTGTTCCACCTTGAAAACCGATCAGGCAATACCGCTGTTGCAGGCGGAAACGGCCAAAATGCTGGGCTTGGGTTCATCGGATGAAATTACCGTCACCAATGTTAATGGTGCCCAACCTGACGCCCTTGGCGGGCAAAAACTTTCTTACCGTGCCACCACGGAGAAAGGACGAATCTTTGACTGCTCCTCGATGATGATGCCGGGTATTTTAGGTTCAGCCCCGTCGTTAAGCACACCAAGCTGTACCCCGGTCGTTACGCATAAATAATTCACCTGACGCGTTTAGCGAGGGTGGATGATCAATACCGATCCGCAGTCCCCATAATTTTGGCATCGAGACGTTAGCGCTGGGGGGCAATAAGCTAGTGTCTCGATGACAAATCAGCCTGTGTTCTCGCAAACGCGCCGCGCATCCTCTAATGCATTGAGTTTTTCATATAAATAATAACTTTGATGGCATCAAGATAATTGGGCCGGAGAGAAAACATGAAAGATAAAACATCGCATGACTTAGCGGTAAGAAAACCGCTTTCGAAAGTTTACCTCGCACTTTTTTCCGCACCGTTGATATTGATTGGCCCCGCCGACGTGGCACGTGCCGATGATGCTATTTTTGATGGTGAATCACGTATTACAGAATCTTTGACTTACACTGGGGATGTTTACGTCGGCCGTAATCAAAGTGGAAACCTGTTGATCGATAATGGCCAAATCAATGCCTATAACGTCAATATCGGCCGTCGTGCTAATGGTCAGATATACGAAAGCTTGGTCACGGTCAAAGGGCCGAACGCCGTATTAAACGCGATCAATGACCAATCCGTTATGCACGGCAGTCTGAATCTGGGGCTGGGGACGTTAAGGGTTGAAGAGGGGGGATTGGCGACGGCGGAAGAGATTATCGTCGGCACCACCGGGGGATACGACAGCCATCTTAATGTCAAAGGGGCCGGTTCCCAGGTGATCAGTGAAAGACTCGGTCTCGGCTTCGGACAGGGCGCACGTTCAACCTTGCTGATTGAAGATGGCGGGGTAGTGACCACCACGGCCGCCGCCAGAATCGACAGCGGTTTCCGTCCCGACGAGGCTGACAAGCTAAACCCCAAAGCCACGATAACCGGCAATAACTCTCTGTGGAATATCACCCAGTCGCTCACCGCCAATGGCGATGTGGACGTGCTGAACGGCGGCGCGGTCAACGTCGGTAGCGCGGAGATCGCCGGTGTTTCAGGCTCAAGAAAAACCGCAGAGCTTTATATCGCCGGCAACGGTTCGCGCTTTACCAGTGCGGGCAATGTCAACGTGGGGGATTATGGCAACGGGGTGCTGTCGGTTGTTGATGGCGGCTCATTCTCTGCCGGCAGCAATGAGCTGCGGCTGGGGGATACCGGATCAGGCTCTAACCGCGGCGCGTTGGTTATCGGCAGCCGCGGCAATATGGATACCGGCACCGGCTTGACCGAACCTACGCTCGGCGCGGCGGGTGGTGCGGGGATTGTCGATGCCCAAACGGTGGTCAATCTGCGTGGCGGGTTGTTCGGCAGCTACGTTTACTTTAATCACAATTCAGATAACTACGACTTCCGCAACAAGATGGTCGGCGAAGGCGAAGTCATCAACACGGCCGGTCAGACGACGCTGAGCGGCGACCTGACTCAACTCCAGGCGAATGTGACCGCACGCGGCGGGAAAATCACCATTGCCAGCGACATCAATACGCAGCAAGAAGACAACGTTTTCGATGTGCAGACGCTGAGCGCCGAGAATGGCGGCACGCTGATCCTTAACGCCACTGCCGGCTCCGACGTCAGCAATGGTCTGGGTTACAGCAGCGCCGCGTCAATCAAAGCCGGCGGGACGCTGGGCGGTAACGGTACCTTGGGGCAGACTGAAATTCAGTCCGGCGGCCACATTTCCCCTGGCGACGGCAACATCGGCACCCTGACGCTGAAACGTTATCTGAATTTCCTGGGTGAATCCTTCTACGATGTCGATATCGCCGGTGATGGCAGCAGCGACAAACTGGTCGTTGCAGGCAAAACCACCATCAGCGATCTGGCCAAGGTGCAGGTGACCGCGTTGGATCCGCAAACCAGCTATCAAACCGGCCAAAGCTATCGCATTTTGACCTCGGACGGCGGGATTGACGGTCGGTTCGCTGAAGCCGTCTCAAAATCTGCATTTTTGGATGTCGCACTTAACCACAGCACCAACGCCGTGGATCTGACGATTGCGCAAAAGGGCGGTAACCCAGGCGAGGGCGGCAACCCAGGCGAAGGTGGCAATCCGGGCGAAGGTGGCAATCCGGGCGAAGGTGGTAACCCAGGCGAAGGTGGCAATCCGGGCGAAGGCGGTAACCCAGGCGAGGGCGGCAACCCAGGTGAAGGTGGCAACCCAGGCGAAGGCGGCAACCCAGGTGAAGGCGGCAACCCAGGTGAAGGCGGCAAGCCCGGTATTTTCCAGACGGTCACGCAAACCAGTAACCAGTGGAATACCGCCGGTGCGCTCTCGACGTTAGCGCAAAGCGGTCCTTCGCTGGCTCTGTATAACTCCCTGCTGTTATTGAGCGCGCCGGAAGCGCGTGATGCGTTCAATCAACTGTCTGGCGAGGTTTACCCTTCCATCCAGTCTAATTTGATCGCCGGCAATAACATGCTGCTCAACGTGTTGAATCAGCGCATGCTTCGCATATTTGATAACGATGCATTACCGGTTCCACCGTTGGCAATGACGTTGGTTCAACCGGCTCAGGCTGAAAACAACGGCGTTTGGGGGCAGACGTTCGGCTCCTGGATGAGAAACAGCGGTAACGACAACGTTGGAAAATTGGACGGCCACACCAGCGGTTTCCTGTTGGGCGCCGATCGTAAGCTCGCTGACCACAGTATCCGCGTTGGGGGATACGTGGGCTATAGCCGCGGCGACTATGATGTCGATAGCCGTCGCTCCAGTTCCGACAGCGATAATTACCACCTGGGTCTGTATGCCGCAGGGCAGCAGGATGCTTTCTCCCTGCGCGGAGCGCTGGGCTATACCTGGCACCGACTCGAAAATGAGCGCAACGTTAATTTCGGCAATTACTCGGATCGGCTCAAGGCGGACTATGACGCAGACTCACTGTTGGCGTTCACCGAAGCGGGTTACCGTTTTGGCCAGTTGGACGCGAATATCGAACCGTTCGTCAACCTGAGTTATATCCGTTTGCATACCGATAACTTCCAGGAGAAAGGCGGTGCGGCGGCGCTGAGCGTCCGTAATGAAACGATGAATACGTTCTATTCGACGCTGGGCGTACGGGGTTCTACCGAGCTGCCGAAAAACGTCAGCCTTTACGGTTCATTAGGCTGGCAGCATGCTTACGGCGATAAAAACACGTCATCGCGCATGGCGTTTGCCGGTAGCGATGCGTTTATCACGCAGGGGCAGGCTGTAGATGACAATCTGCTGGTGGCAGACGTGGGGGTGAGCGTGAAACTGTCGCGTTCCACCTCGTTAGATCTTGGTTATCAGGGGCAGTACGGTTCTGATACCCAGGTCAATTCGGTCAATGCCAACATCCGATGGTCATTCTGATTCACTGAGGAAAAGGGCCTTTGGTATTGAGATGTCGTTGG
Organism: Serratia sp. OS31; assembly: GCF_014164835.1. Classification (NCBI taxonomy): domain Bacteria; kingdom Pseudomonadati; phylum Pseudomonadota; class Gammaproteobacteria; order Enterobacterales; family Yersiniaceae; genus Serratia; species Serratia sp. OS31. The sequence continues at coordinate 102,655 of NZ_JACJFQ010000019.1, forward strand.
GCAACATGCAGTTTTATCTGGTTGCCTGGCGATATCTCTGCTCCAGAAAACGTTCACTCCTTATCGAGACTTTCGCTGACATCTGGCGCTTGCAAATCGGGCTGGCGAACATCCTCGCAAGATGAGTGCTCAATCAGCTTAAACAGCTCGCTCTTTTCGTCACTGGTCAAATCTCGCCATTCGCCCAGCGGCAATCCTGTCAGATCGACATTCATAATGCGCACACGCTCAAGTTTGGTGACTTGATAACCAAAGTATTTGCTCATACGGCGGATTTGGCGGTTAAGGCCCTGAACCAGCGTGATGCGAAACACCTGCGGCGCAACTTTCTCCACCCGGCATTTTTTCGTTACCGTATCCAGGATGGGAACACCCGCGCTCATTCCTTGAATAAACGCGTCGGTCAGCGGTTTATCGACGGTAACCAGATACTCTTTTTCGTGGTTATTGCCGGCCCGCAGGATCTTATTGACCAGTTCGCCGTGATTGGTCAGGAAAATCAGCCCTTGGGAATCTTTGTCCAGACGGCCTATAGGAAAGGTGCGTTTGCTGTGATTGACGAAATCACCGATGTTATTTTGCACGTGCTTTCCCATGCTGGTGATGACGCCCACCGGCTTGTTCAGCGCGATAAGCACCAAATCTTGCGCATCGCGTGGCTCAATCCGCTGGCCGTTAACTTGCACCACGTCCCCGACAAATACCTGCGCCGCCAAGGCGGCTAACCTGCCGTTGATGAAAACGTTGCCCTGTTGGATATGACGATCGGCGCAGCGGCGTGAACAGATGCCGCTGTCGCTAATGTATTTGTTAAGGCGAATGGATGGTTGAGTCAGCATGGTTTCCCCGTAAAACGGGGACTATACAGTAACCATTAAGGCCTTGCGAAGGGGCATATGGGGTAATGCGTAAACAAAAAGATCGCCCCCCAGTAAAATCGAGTGAATAATTTTTGTTCAAGGAATAGAATGAGCGAATCGAACGATTCAGTCGAAAGGTAATGAAAATGCATATTCTGACAGCTAATGAAGCCAAAACCCAGTTTGGCGATTTGTTGCTTAAGGCTCAGCGTGAACCGGTACAGATCAGCCGTAATGGCAAGCCCGTTGCGGTTGTGGTGTCTGCCGAAGATTACGAGCAAATTGAAGCGATGAAACTCCAACTGCTACAAATGAAGATTCAGCGTTCCCAGCATGATATGGCTATCGGCAATACCGTTGATGGCGATACGTTTTTCTCTGAACTGCTGGAGCAGGATAAAGGATAAATGGCCAGTTACCGACTGACCGGTGAGGCGCAAAGCGATATCCGGGAGATTCGCGATTACACACTGAGCAACTGGGGCATACAGCAATCCAGAGATTACCTTGTAAGACTGCGCCAAGTGTTAACCAACCTGGCGGAAATGCCAGGCATTGGGCAGCATCGAGTCGAGGATTTAGGGACCGGTGTTTATAGCTTTCCCTACGTTAGCCATATGATTTATTACTCTACAGCAAACAGCGAAATTACCATTCTTGCAGTTTTGCACCAAAGCCGCGTTCCTGCTAACCATCTGACGCGGCGGCTATAAGGTCCTACTAATGTGATTTACTCCTCACCCACCTTGATCACCTGAGTATTCAGAGGGGTGAGCGTTTGCCCGGTGCTTCCGGTCGGCGTCATGCGTGGGATCGGTTGGCCGCTGTCGCTTTCGACCAGTGTTGAATGTGCCTCTTGATCGGCAAACAGATGGTCTTCCCCCCATTGGCGCAAGCCGACAATCACCGGGAACAGGGCTCGGCCCTTATCGGTGAGAATATACTCCTGATAAGCGCTACCGTCCGAAGCCGGCGCGACCTCCAGAATGCCCTGTGCCACCAGGGTACGCAGACGGGTGGAGAGAATATTTTTCGCCATCCCCAGCCCCTTTTGAAATTCACTGAAGCGGCGTACGCCGTCGAAAGCGTCGCGCACAATCAACAGTGACCACCAGTCGCCAATCACATCCAACGTGCGTGCCACGGGGCACGGCGCATCTTCCAGGCTTTTACGTTTCACGTTATCCCTCCTGTTGCACGATCTGGTTGCATTATAAAACCTCTGCGCGTAATGTCCATTGAGTTTAATAATGAAACCACTTTGGAGTGAGCGATGAGTGACAAAACACTGGATCCGATCTGCGTATCTCAGGCGCAGCGGCAGCGGCGGCTGCCGGCTTCGCTGGTGTTGTTGCTGGCCGGTGCCAGCGCTTTTAGCGTGGCCAATGTGTATTACGCCCAGCCGTTGTTGGATGCCATAGCCCAGGAATTTGCTATCAGCGTGGCGTCGGTGGGGATGGTGATCACCGCTACCCAGCTTGGTTGCGCATTGGCGCTGTTGTTGGTGGTACCGCTGGGGGATCGCATTAATCGCCATCGGCTGTTAGCGGTTCAGCAACTGTTGTTGATTGCCGCATTGTGTATGGTCGGTTGGGCAAACAGCAGCCTGCTTATGCTGATCGGCATGTTGCTGGTGGGGTTATTGGGTACCGCGATGACACAGGGACTCATCGCTTTTGCCGCCACGCTGGCGGCACCGCATGAGCGTGGTCGGGTTGTGGGAGCGGCGCAGGGCGGCGTGGTGCTGGGTCTGTTATTGGCGAGAACCCTGTCCGGCGCGCTGGCAGACGCAGGAGGCTGGCGTACGGTGTATTTTTTTTCCGCCGGCGTGACGCTGGTGTTGCTGCCGATACTGGCACGTTTGCTGCCTGCACCGAACACACCGCCTTCAACGCTTGGCTACACCGCCTTGTTGCGTTCGATGCTGACGCTGTTGCTGTGCGATCGCACGTTGCAAATTCGCGGCATGCTGGCGCTGCTGATGTTTGCGGCGTTCAGTATTTTCTGGAGCGCATTGGTGCTGCCGCTGAGTCAGGCACCGTTCAACTTTTCGCATTCGGTGATTGGCGCCTTTGGTCTGGTGGGCGCGGTAGGGGCGCTGGCTGCGGTGCGAGCAGGGCACCTGGCGGACCGCGGCTTGGCGCAGTTGGCGAGCGGCATCTGCCTGCTGCTGTTGGTGCTGGCCTGGCTGCCGCTCGGCATGCTGGGCTATGGCCTGGGGTGGTTGATTATCGGCATTGTATTGCTTGATTTGGCAGGCCAAGCCATTCATGTGTTGAATCAGAGCCTGATTTTCAGCGCACATCCGCAGGCGCATAGCCGGTTAGTAGGCGTCTACATGCTGTTTTATGCCATTGGCAGCGGGCTCGGCGCTTTTGTCAGCACTCACGTATTCGCCCTGGCGGGGTGGCAGGGAGTGTGCTGGCTGGGGGCGGGCGTCAGCTTTATTGCCCTGGTGTTCTGGGGGCTGACGTTGCGTGCGATGCCGACGGCGTCGGGAAAATGACGCTCTGTTTGATTCTGCCGGCCCATTGCTGAATCCTTAGAAAGAAATGACCTGAGGGGGATCTTGCCCGAGATTGGCAGATCCCTTCTGTTCTGAGACCGAAGTCACACATAAAATCCAATGCCCCCATTGTTTGTCATAATTCCCCGCGATACTGTTGTGTAATCTGGTTTAAACCAATTAGGTGTGGATATGGAAAACAGCTCAACCGTTGAATTGGCAAAGGCCAGGTTGAATAACTGGCTGAGCCAGGGGGCAATAGCCCCGGGTGACAAGCTTCCCTCGGAGCGAGAACTGGGAGAATTGCTGAACATCAAGCGCATGACGTTACGTCAGGCGCTGTTGTTCCTGGAAAGCGAGTCGAGGATCTTCCGCAAGGATCGTCGGGGTTGGTTTGCGGCATTGCCGCGTTTTAACTACAACCCCAATTCCTCCACCAGTTTCAAACAGGCGGCTATCGAGCAGGGTCGTTGTCCCTCCTGGGGTTATATGACCAAAGAGTGCGTATTGGCAGCTCCGGAGTTTATCAAAGAGTTATTACAGGTCGACGCGGGGAGCGAGATCTACAAGATCTCTGGCTGGGGGGCGCTGGACAATCACATCGTGTTTTATCACGAAACCTTTATCAGTCCGCGAGTGGCGCCCGGCTTTATCGAACGCCTGGGGGAGAACTCATTTGCCGAGGTCTGGGAACAGGCTTATGACACTGCCACACGAACCCGCCACTTGGCCTTTAAACCGACTCGATTATCCGGTGAGGCCTGCAAGATGATGGGCGGAAACGCCAGCACGCCTGCGATTTTGGTCGAAAAGCATCGTGCCGATGCCGAACGCCGGATCGTGCAGGTGGATATCGAACACTGGCGCTTCGAGTCGGTAGATTTCTTTATTAACTTATAGGTGAATATCATGGATCGCTTAACGGCGGAGAAAGTCCTTCTACGGGCGCAGAGCTTGCCCCTTTACCTGCATGCGTACGCCTTTCACCTCAATATGCGTATGGAGAAGATCCTGCCCGAGGATTTGCTGAGCATCGCCCATCAGCAGCGGTTGCGAGGGGTTAAGGTACATGTGCTGGATGGGGAAAGTCAGGCGCTTTGTCATGCTGATGATGCCCGATTGCGCCGGTTTGGCGAACAGGCTCGTCGCTATGGATTGGATATTCATATCGAAACCAGCGCCTCCGACTCGCAAACTATCGATCAGGCGGTGAATATCGCGCTGAAATGCGGGGCCAGTTCGGTGCGTTTTTATCCGCGTTATCAGGGAGCATTGCAGGAAGTGCTGGCGCGTATCGGTGCGGATATTCAGTACATTAAGCAACGTTATCAGCACAGTGGCCTGAGCTTTACTTTGGAACAGCACGAAGATCTCAAGAGCCATGAATTGGTCGGCCTGGTCCGGGCGGCAGATTTCCCTCAACTTTCCCTGCTGTTTGATTTCGCCAACATGATTAACGCCAATGAAGAGCCGCTGCCGGCACTGGCGGCAATGAGTGGGGAAATCACTCAGGTGCACATCAAGGACGCAATTATTGTGCGAGAGAACAAGGGCATGGGGCATCGTGCCTGTATTTCCGGACAGGGAGATTTGCCATTTAGAGAACTGTTATTGGGGCTGATCTGTCTGGGTGAAGAGCAACCGCAGGTCACCGCCTATGGGTTGGAAGAGGAGGTGGATTATTACGCACCGCCGTTTCGTTTCAGCGACGAAGGGGATAATCCTCCCATTCCATGGCGAGAAATGAGTGAAACAGCGTTACCGGCACAGGGATTGGAAGAGCGATTAAAGAAAGAATCCCAGGATGCTTTAAATCAAATTCACTACGTTCGCGCCATTATCGAAAGTTTAATGCAACAAGCCCGGGAACTGTTAACCCCGGCATAATATAAAAATAAACCTATAAAAAACACATTCTCGTTGATGTGGATGCACGCTCGCCTCGTCAACGGGGAAACAACACCGCTTATTAATTATCGGCTGTGAGGGGACTATGTTAACTAAAAAAAGATGGGCATTATTTAGCTTGTTGGTTTTATGTGGAGGGACAATCTATAAATTGCCTTCTCTTAAAGATGCTTTTTATGTTCCGATGCAACAGTATTTTCACTTGAGTAACGGTGAAATAGGCAATGCCATGTCGGTTAACTCGATTGTGACGACCATTGGCTTCTTCTTATCAATCTATTTTTCCGATCGCCTGCCGCGACGTTTTACCATGTCGTTTTCGCTGATTGCTACTGGCCTGCTCGGCATCTATCTTTCCAGCATGCCGGGGTACTGGGGCATACTGTTTGTCTGGGCGCTGTTCGGCGTAACCTGCGACATGCTGAATTGGCCGGTGCTGCTCAAGTCGGTGAGTATGCTGGGGGATAATACTCAGCAGGGGCGGTTGTTCGGCTTTTTTGAAACCGGGCGCGGGGTTGTCGATACGGTGGTGGCCTTTTCTGCGCTGGCGCTGTTTACCGCTTTTGGCAGTGGCTACCTGGGGTTTAAGGCCGGCATATTGTTTTATTCGGCCATCGCCATCAGCGTAGGGATTATTATTCTGTTGGTGATGAAAGAAAGCCCAGAGGAAAAATTACCCGCGAAAGAAGAAGCCCCCGTCAATAAAAAACCGGGCATGGGCAGCGTATTAAAAAACAAAACGGTATGGCTGATTGCCTTCAGCGTTTTCTGTGTTTACGCAGTGTATTGCGGATTGACGTTCTTTATTCCTTTCCTTAGCCATGTCTATGCGCTGCCGATTGCACTGGTGGGCGCTTACGGGATCATTAATCAGTACTGCCTAAAAATGGTTGGGGGGCCGATCGGTGGTCTTATTGCCGATAAAGTATTAAAGTCTCCCAGCAAATATTTATTTTATACCTTCATTATTAGCGCCATTGCGCTGGCGTTATTAATCCTGTTACCGCATGAGCAAATGCCGGTTTACTTGGGCATGGCCTGTACGCTGGGATTTGGTGCGGTGGTCTTTACCCAACGGGCGGTGTTCTTTGCCCCCATCGGTGAAGCCGGCATTGACGAAGAACATACCGGTGCGGCTATGGCACTGGGCAGCTTTATCGGTTATGCCCCGGCGATGTTCTGTTTTAGCCTGTACGGCCATATTCTCGACGCTTTCCCTGGGCTGACCGGCTACAAGATCGTCTTCGGGCTGATGGGCGCGTTTGCCTGTGCCGGGATCATAGTGTCGGGGCTGTTGGTCAGAAATATCCGCGCACGCGCAAAACTGACCCCGGCAGCCTCTGTCGCCTGAGCCGGGGGCATTAATGGACGGGCACGGTTAGCGCCGTGCCCTTACTTGGCCGGAGAATACAGCAGATAATATTCTTCACCGCCGTCATTGCCGGTGGTGATGGTTCGCCAGCCGTGCTTGTGGTAAAACGCCAGCGCCTTCTCATTCTTCACCAGGCATTTCAGCGAACCGGTGGCGGTGAAGGTCTGTTCCGCGGCTTGTAGCAGTGCGCTGCCAACGCCGAGCGGTGGCAGATGCGGATCAACATACAGGTTGTGAATAAAGTTGTCCTGCCGATAAATCGACACAAACCCCAGCCGTTTTCCCTGATCTACTGCCACCCAGATGTCCTCGCCCAGCGTTGAGCGATCGAAATCTTCCAGCCGGTAATCTTCGGTATCACGCCACGGAAACGCCGCTTTACGCGAAGCCAGATACAGGGTGCGCAGGAAGGGGCGATCGGCCTCTTGGTATTTTCTTATCTGCATGGCACCTCCTTTTTATTTTTTGACACTATAGCGCGATTGACCTCACCGGCGGCAACCCCAATAATGGCCGTCTTGACTCGGGGTGCCCTGCGCGATGCGTGGTGGCTGAGATTTTACCCGTATTACCTGATCTGGATTATGCCAGCGTAGGGAAGTCTCGGTGCCCCAACCGGTACCCGCCTTCTTGAACGCCGGTTGGGAGGAATATGCTCGCTCGACCTGATGTTTTACCCGGTGCTCGCGCCGCGGCCTGTTTGACTCAATTTAAACGCCAATCGCCCCTGATCCATTGCCTGACCAACGAAGTGGTGCAGGAACTGACGGCTAACGTCCTGTTGGCGCTCGGCGCTTCGCCGGCGATGGTGGTGGAACCGACCGAAGCGGCGCAGTTCAGCCGACTGGCGGATGCGTTGCTGATCAACATCGGCACCCTCAATGCATCACGCGCCGAATCCATGCTGGCCGCGGTGGAAGCCGCCAACCTGGCACAAACTCCCTGGACGCTGGATCCGGTAGCGGTCGGCGGGTTGGTCTATCGCACTGCCTTTGCCCATCGTCTGCTGGGCGAGAGGCCGGCGGCGATCCGCGGCAACGCTTCTGAAATCATGGCGCTGAGCGGTCTGCAGGCTAACGGACGTGGCGTCGACAGCGCAGACGACTCGCTGGCGGCATTGCCGGCGGCGCGTGAATTGGCGCTAAACAGCGGGGCCGTGGTAGCGGTAACCGGCGTTGTCGATTACATCACCGACGGTCAGCATGACTGGGCGGTCCCAGGCGGCGATGTACTGATGACGCGCGTGGTCGGTACCGGCTGCGCACTTTCGGCGGTGGTGGCGGCATTCTGCAGCCTGCCGGGCGATCGGCTGGATAACGTGGCAACCGCCTGCCGGGTGATGTCGCTTTGCGGTGAACGGGCCACGCGCCGTGCCGCCGGACCGGGCAGTTTCACCCCGGCATTCCTTGACGCCCTTTACCAGCTGCGTCCGGAGGAACTGCAATGAAACGGATTAACGCACTGACTATTGCCGGGACCGATCCGAGCGGCGGCGCCGGCATTCAGGCCGATCTAAAAGCTTTTTCTGCGTTGGGGGCCTATGGCGCCTCGGTGATTACCGCGCTGGTGGCGCAAAACACCCGTGGCGTGCAGTCGGTCTACAACATAGATCCGGCCTTTGTCGCCGCTCAGCTGGATTCCGTCTTCAGCGACCTGCGCATCGACAGCACCAAGATTGGCATGTTGGCTAATGCCGATATCGTGCAAGCGGTGGCGGAGCGTTTGCGCCATTACCGGCCGTCGTTTGTGGTGCTGGATACCGTAATGCTGGCGAAAAGCGGCGATCCTCTGCTGGCGCCGGAAGCGGTGGACTCGATCCGTCGCGAGCTGTTGCCGTTGGTGTCGATCATCACGCCGAACTTGCCTGAGGCGGCGGCGCTGCTGGCATGCGCCCCGGCAGAAAATGAGCTTCAGATGCGCGAGCAGGGTCGGGCGCTTTTGGCGATGGGGTGTCAGGCGGTGTTGATGAAAGGGGGCCACCTTAGCGAAAGCGAAAGTCCGGATTGGTTGTTTACGGCCGAGCAGGAGCAGCGGTTTACCGCACCGCGCGTGGCAACGCGACATACTCATGGCACCGGCTGTACGCTGTCTGCCGCCCTGGCGGCGCTGCGGCCGCGTCACAACGACTGGGCCGGGACGGTCGCTGCCGCCAAGGACTATTTGCAACAGGCACTGCTGCAGGCCGATACGCTGGAAGTGGGGCACGGCATCGGGCCGGTACATCATTTTCATGCCTGGTGGTGAGTCAACTTTTTGCTACCCTTGTGGTCTGACTAGTTCTAGACCCGGCTTGGGCCGGGTACAACCGATTTTTCTAGGGAGAAGGCCATGACAGGACAAAACGCACTTCGCGGCGCCATCTTCGGCGCGTTACTCAGCTTCAGCGTGGGCGGTTTCGCTCAGCAGATCGTCACTACCTCTGACGTGATCCAGCAGCCGGGTTACCAGACCAGCTGGCAGAATATGGTGAAAGGCCAGGCTCGCCTGCCGGGTTGGGCGCGCAAGGGGGTGGGCACCTCAACCCCGGCACAGAGCCTGAGCTGGAAGGGGCAGAACTATCTGGTGGGCAATTTGTGCAAGCCGCATGATTGCGCCAACAACTTTATGATAGTGGCGTTTAAGGAAGACAAATCACAGGCCTGGGCCGTGCGCGTCGAGGTGGCAGATAAGCCGGAAGCGGTTGATCATCCGAAGAAATACGCCAAATATCAGTGGCTGGGTAAACCGAACGACGATATGAAGGCGCTGTTGAAGCAACAGTTCGAGAATAATCCCGACTGGAAATAGTCCATATTCGGCTGAATGTGGTCACATTCAGCCGAGTTTTTATTTTAATTTTTTATATTTTAAATTTATCTAACATAAATAAAATACCATAGGATAAATATTATTACGTATTTGCTTAATTCATTTCGTATTCTTTTTTATACTGTTTTTTATCTTCTTTTTATTTAATGG